>NZ_JABAIW010000017.1:0-82051 GCF_014231265.1 Clostridium sp. DJ247
CTTCACTAAGACTGATAAAAAAGTTTTTAAATGTGCTTCAGTTTTGGCAACATATTCCTACGTATAAGTTAAGTTTCCAGCAAGAAACCCTATACTGTAGTATTTTATTAATGAGCTGTACATATACAGCTTTTTGTATAGGTGGTGGTTAACGTGGAAGTGGAAGGAATTGTGTTAGCAGCAGGTTTTTCTTCTAGAGCAGGTACATTTAAGATGGCCTTAGACTTTAATGGAAAAACTGTAATTGAAAATTGTGTTGGTAACATGAAGAGATGTTGTTCACGGGTTTATGTTATAGGCGGATATAAGATAGAAATAATAGAAAATATTTTAAAGGACTATGAAGACGTATATGTGGTTTTTAATGAAAACTACGTTGAAGGTATGTTAAGTTCTGTGAAGAAGGGAATAAGTAGTCTAAGAGGAGATAAGTTTTTCTTTACTCCGGGAGATTATCCTATCATTAATAGTGAAACTTATAAATCTCTTCTAAAAGTACAGGGAGATATTACTATTCCAACTTTCCAAGGAAGAAAAGGCCACCCAGTATTGATGAAAACTGTATTAGCAAAAGAACTTTTAGAAAATCATAGCTTTGAAAGTATGAAGGATTTTATAAACTCAAAAGGTTTTAAAACTGTAGATGTTCCTGATAAGGGTATCTTAATGGATATAGATACAATGGAGGATTATAGAAAGTTATTAAATTTGTGAAGATAAATAAACTTAAAACCGAACTTTCGGCCAGGTATGTGTAAAGTAAGTTTATAAGTAGTTTATCGAGAAAACTTAGTAAATTAGTTAGAGGGGTGATGTTTATGCTTATTGAGGAAATAAGTAAGCCGGTTAAAAGAATGGATGTGGCAGAAAAGATTAGTGGAACTACTCAGTATTTAGCTGATATGGATTTTCAGGACGCACTTTATGCTAAGACTTTAAGATCTACAAAACCTAGAGCTAGGATAGTTTCAATTGATTTGCCTGATATACCAGATAATTATTATATAGTAGATAAAAGCGATGTGCCTGGAAGAAATAAAGTAAGGATAATTATTTATGATCAACCGTTTTTTGCAGAAGATGTTGTAAATTATATTGGTGAACCAATTCTTCTAATTGTAGGGCCAGAAAAAGAAAAAGTAGAAGAAATAGTTTCAAAAATTAAAGTAAATTATGAGGAGTTAAAGGCTGTCTTTACCATGGAGGAGGCTGAACAGTGTAAAGAACTTATATATGGTAAAGATAACTGCTTTGCAGATTATAAGTATTCAAAAGGGGATATTGAAGCTGCTAAAGCTAAAGCTGCACATGTATTTGAGAGAGAGTATAAGACAGGGTATCAAGAGCATATATACTTAGAATCTCAAGGTATGGTAGGGTCTTTTGAAAATGGACGTGTTAAAGTTATAGGTTCTATGCAATGTCCTTATTATGTTAAGGATGCTGTAGTAGAAGCTTTAGGTTTTGATGAAAGCAAAGTGCAAATAATTCAAAGTAACACAGGTGGTGGCTTTGGAGGAAAAGAAGAATATCCTTCACTTCTTGGTGGACAGGTAGCTGTAGCGGCGTTAAAAACTGAGAAAACAGTGAAACTTATCTTTGATAGAGATGAGGATATACAATGTACAACCAAGAGACATCCATCTCATATAAAATTAAGAACTTATTTAGATAAGGATAATAAAATAATTGGTGTAGAAGCAGATGTGAAATTTGATGCAGGAGCCTACTCAGGAATAACAAATATAGTGCTTCAAAGATCTATATTTGCTGCTGTAGGAGTATACGATGTAGAAAATGTAAAGGTTAGAGGAAGAGCTTTTGCTACTAATAATATAGTAAGTGGAGCCTACAGGGGTTTTGGAGCACCTCAATCCTTCTTTGCAGTTGAAATGCATATGGAGTATATAGCAAAACAGCTTAATATAAATCCTTTGGAATTTAGAAAGAAGAATCTCTTAAAGAAAGGGGATTATTCATCAACAGGTGGAATTTTTAGAGAAGATATACTACTTCCAGAAATTATTGACACCATAGATAAAATGTCTGATTATAGTAAAAAATATGAGCAGTATAAAAATGAAAATTCATTTAAGGGAATAGGGCTTTCTGTATTTTTTCATGGAGGCGGTTTTACTGGCGATGGAGAAAGAGATATAATAAAGGCAAAAGTAAAGCTTAGGAAATATAATAATAGTAGTGTAGAAATACTTATATCAAATGTAGAAATGGGTCAAGGTGTTACTACAGGTTTAAGAAAAATTGTAGCACATGCTTTATGTATTCCAATAGAAAATATTATATATACTAATCCAGATACGGATAGAGTACCTAATTCTGGACCTACAGTAGCGTCAAGAACCACAATGATCGTTGGAAAATTACTACAGGATGCTGCTATAGAGATGAAGAATAATTGGGATAGCAGTGATGAATTTGAAGTTACAAAGGATTATAAACATCCAGAAGGATTTTCCTGGGATGCTCAAAACTTTGTAGGAGATGCTTATAATACTTATTCCTGGGGAGCTAACGTAGTAGAAGTAGAGGTAAATCCTATAACCTATGAAGTAGATGTAAAAGGAGTATGGGCTGTATATGATATTGGTAATGCAATAGACGAAAAAATAATTGAAGGCCAAATAGAAGGTGGGGTTGTTCAAGGACTTGGTTTCGCTGGTATGGAGGTTATGAATTCTAAAAATGGACAATTACTTCAAAGAACAAATACAGATTACGTTATACCAACAGCTAAAGATTTCCCTAAAACTTACAGTAAACTAGTTAACAGTCCATATAATTATGGCCCTTTTGGAGCTAAAAGTGCAGGAGAGCTTACTTTAGTAGGATCACCGTCAGCTTATGCCATAGCAGTACAAAATGCTATAGGACGTACACTAAATCAAATACCTGTAACTCCTGAAACTATAATGGAGGTAATGGAAGATGAAAGTAGAAATTAATTTTAATTTAAACAATAAAGAAGTAACCATAGAAGTAAATCCTGTAAAAAGACTATTAGATGTGCTTAGAGAGGATTTTAAATTAATAGCGCCCAAGGAAGGCTGCGGACAAGGTGAGTGTGGAGCTTGTTCTGTTATTATAGATGGAAAACTTGTTAACTCATGTTGTGTTCCAGTAGGAAATGTAAATGGAGCAAAGGTTATTACAGTTGAAGGCTTAAAAGATACAGAACAATTTGATATTCTAAAAGAAGCTTATGAGGATGCTGGTGCAGTACAATGTGGTTTTTGTACTCCAGGTATGATAATGGCATCCTATGCATTATTAAGTAATAATAAAAAACCAAATGAAGCTGACATAAGAGAGGGGATATCTGGAAACCTATGTAGATGTACTGGATATGACAAAATTATCGAAGCTGTAAAACTAGCAGCTAAGAGAGGTGAATCTGCATGGTAAATCATATACCTAAAGATTTAGAAGAAGCTTTAAGTATAATAAATAAAGAAGAAACTATAATTTTATCTGGCGGAACGGATCTTATGGTAAGAAGAAAAAGACCAGCAGGGCTAATACCTAGTTTTGATAAAAGCACTGTATTCATAAGCCACTTGAAGGAATTAAAAAAAATATATATAGATGAGAAATTCTTATATATAGGTGCAGCTTGTACTTTTTCTGAAATTAGAGAAAGTAAATTAGTACCAAATTATTTTAAAGAAGTAATTGCTGATATAGCATCCCCTGCCATAAGAAATATAGCTACTATTGGAGGAAACATTTGTAATGCTTCTCCAGCAGCGGATATATTGCCTTTATTATATGCTTTAGAGTCAGAACTGGTTGTAAAAAGTGTAGAGGAAGAAAGAATAATACCTATAAAAGATTTTATAACAGGACCTGGAAAACACATTATGAAGAAGAATGAAATTTTAAAAGAGATAAAAATATCTTTAGTAGATTTTAATAAATATTCTTATAAAAAAGTTGGAACAAGAAAAGCAACAGCAATTGCTAAGCTTTCATTTATTGCTTTAGCAAAACTTAACAATCGTATTATTGATGATATAAGAATATCATTTGGAGCGGTAGCAGCAACTATAGTGAAATCAAAGGATGTAGAAAATAAATTAATTGGAAAAAGTATAAAAGATGTGGATTTAATTAAAGATGAAATCATAAATGAATATTCCAAGTTAATAAACCCAATAGATGACCAAAGGTCTAATAAAAGATATAGAAAGCAAGTATCTATAAATTTGTTAAAGGATTTCTTGGACTCTATTTAGTTTTAGGTATAGATAACCACGCCCGAAATTTAACTTATACTCCGGAATATGCTGCCAAACTTCGGCACGTTAAAAACTTTTAGTCAGTCTAAAGTTCGTGTTTTTGAAAATCTAAGAACCTTATATAAACTCGCTATGCTCAAACATATATAAGGCTCTAAGATTTTCTAAAAACACTTCACTAAGACTGACAAAAAAGTTTTTAAATGTGCCTTCAGTTTTGGCAGCATATTCCTACGTATAAGTTAAATTTAAGTTGTGGCTATTTACAAGGAAAGCTAACTGAAAAGTAGTTTGGCAACAATTGTGTGATATAAAATAAGAGACAAGAATACTTCATTGCACTAGAAAGCTTATTATAATATTATTTAAATAAGGATTTTAAAGTGAAGATTGATATTATATATAAATAAAAGATTAAGCTTGAATGGGGTTTTAGTATGTATAAGTGTGAAAAAAGAATACTTATTGTAGATGATGAGGTAAAAATTATAGAGGTAGTGAAATCATATCTTGAAAATAGTGGATATTCTGTGTACTCTGCATATAACGGGCAGGAAGTTGTAAATTTATTTGATAAGATAAATCCTAACCTTATTATTTTAGATTTGATGCTTCCAGATATCTCTGGTGAAGAGCTATGTAAAATTTTAAGAGCTAGGTCAAAGGTCCCTATTATAATGCTTACAGCAAAAACAGAAGAAGATGATATACTCAAGGGTCTTGACATAGGAGCAGATGATTATATTACAAAGCCCTTTAGTCCGAGACAACTTGTAGCTAGAGTAAAAGCACTGTTTAGAAGAGCTGAGGATGAGGAAGATGAACTGTCTAATTTAAGTTCATTTAACAATGGTGATTTAATAATTAATGATTTAATTATTAAGTTAAAAAAGAGGTAACATAGTTAACCTTACGCCTATTGAATACAATATTCTTAAAATAATAGTCAAGTATCCTACGAAGGTTTTTACAAGGGCAGAGTTAATTTCTATTGTTTTAGGAGAAAAGTTTGATGGCTATGATAGGACCATTGATTCTCATGTGAAAAACTTAAGGCAAAAAATAGAAGATGATCCTAAAGCTCCATTATATATTTTAACTATACGTGGTGTAGGCTACAAGTTTGGTGGCGTTTAGAGAGGGGATTCTTTTATATGAAAAGCAGTCTAAAAACAAGGTTATCACTGTCTTATGCACTGGTTGCACTTATTTGTATATTAATAATAAATATTATGACAAATGTACTTGTTGAAAAACAGTTTAGAGTGTACACTATACGTAATCAAGAGCGCAAAAACAAAGAAATAACTGATTTAATAGGCAAACAGTATAGTGATAACGGAATATGGAACTATACTGCTATTGAGAATATAGGAGTTAATGCCATCGAACAGGGTATGATTGTTAAAGTAAGTGATACTTCAGGTAAAGTAGTATGGGATGCAGCTGTTCATAATAATGGACTGTGTAAACAGATGTTAGATCGTATGATGAAAAATATGAATAAATATTACCATGATTGGGATGGTAAATATGAAATAAAATCATATACAATTCATCATACGAGAAAAGAAATAGAGGATATGGTAAAAATAAGTGTAAAAGACACAGGATGTGGCATTTCCGATGAAGATTTACCATTTATTTTCGAAAGGTTTTATCGTGCAGATAAGTCAAGAGACCGGTTAACAGGGGGGCTGGAATAGGATTAGCAATAGCAAAAGCTATTGTAGATTCCCATAAAGGGAAAATAACAGTACAAAATAATTTAGATAAAGGAACAGAATTTATAGTTTTATTACCGAAAAAAGATAACTGAAGAATATTTAAAGAAAGTAATGAATATATTAGGTTTTTATAATATGTTCATTACTTTATTATTTTTTGTACTTACCTAATGCAGATGAAAATTTATTCACAATAGTTTTATTCGGTTCATAAATTATTAATAAATTCTCATTAAATCCACACATAATATATATAATATTCTGTTTTTTTATTGACATGCAATAAAAATTATTTAAAATAAGTAAAAAATAGTAAATCTATAAGAATGCTTGTAATTATTTTTTACGGTTGATTTATGACATATTTATAGCTAACTAGAAAACTAGAGGCTAAGATTCTCCTTTAACCTTAAAGGATTCTTAGTTTTTTTATTTTATGTAAATCAATTTTTAGGAGGTAAAATAATGAACAATAGAAAAATATTAGCCTTTATGCTTTCAGTGACTTTAACAACTTTAGCAACTGCTGTAAGTTCGAAAGTTGTTAAAATAGCATCTGGACAAGTAACAAGAACCAGTGGTTCTGACAGATATCAAACAGCAGCTCAAGTAGCTACATCCAATTGGACAACTTCAGATAACGTAGATACATAAGCTAGCATATTGGCAATTTTTATAACATTAATGTAAATGCTGCATCTACACCAGTTTTATGCTTTGGATAAAGTAATCCAATAGAGAGACACACTAAATCCATTAAATGCATGTATCATGTTTATAAATAGTTATCGCTTTAGTTAACAGGTCTAAATATGCTTATTCCATACTTTATAAATTTAAGAAATTAGTTAGACAAACGGTGTTTAGGCAATTTAAAGATTAGCAGAAAATCTTTAGAACTAGAATTGAATTATATCGAAAACAGATAGAAAGGACTGACTGGGAAACGTATGAAGAATTTTTTGAGTATGAAACTTTAACTGTGAAATAAGAGGATTTTTAATCTTTGAAAACTTAATAAAATACTATACTAATAATAATTTTAAATATATTACAAATTACCACAGTTGTCCTTGACAAATATTCCACCAATAGTATTTTTAACTCGTAAAGAGCGATGGAAATAGATATAAGAGCATAAGAAATAAGCCTCTGTTTAAGACACATTTTATTATTAAGCTCATTCAGTTTATCATGGGTGAGGCTCAGCTATAACCTGATTTATTTATAAAAATTATTGAATAGAAGGATACTGGCGGATATAAAAATCATATAAACAATATCTCTAAGGAAAGAAACATCAACAGTTTAAAAGATTTTTATAGGTAAACAAAATAATTTGCGATATAGAGGTAATACCCTGTTCCACTTGTAGGCAAGTTCTCTAAGCTTTATCTCTTGCTCATGATGCTATAGGAGAACCTCTGTGGAAGCAAGGCAAGCACAAAAAATAACTATCTTGACATAAAAGGATCTCAGTAATATAATAATAAAGAACGGAGGTTCTTTATTATGCAAGTTTTGAAGGAAGAGATTAAAAACAAAATATTAGATGTTGCAGAAAATATATTTTACCAAAAAGGATTTAGGGATACTACTACCCGAAGTATTGCTAGTGAAGTAGGCATAAGTGTTAGTAATTTGTATTTATACTATAAAAATAAAGAAGCTATTTTTTATGAAATAACCGATGGATTCTATAAATATTGCATAAATTGTGTTGAAACATTTTTCAGGCATGATGACAATGATAAAAGAATGGATGTTGTCATCAGTAGTTTAATTAGAAAAATTATGATAACTGATCGAAAAAGATTTGTTATTATATGTAACAGAAGTGAAGGAACAAAATATGGGGGATTTAAGCAGCAAATAGTTAGTATTCTTAATAATCATATGGAAATGCAAGTAAATAAAGACTTAATAAAAGATCCGTTAATTTTAACTATATTAGCTAAAAACTTTATTGAAGGAATAATTGAACTAGCTGAAAATTACAAAGGTGAAGATTGGCTTGAAAATAGCATTAGTACCTTAGTTAACTATCACATGAAAGGCATGGAGCAATTCATGTGAAAATTTTTTCTCATAATAAGGAACGATAGTTCTTTATTATAAGGTGTATATAAAATAGCTTGTACTAACGAGGTGGCATAGTCCTTAGGGTTTCAAGTTCAGGTATTTGAACTAGTACTTTATTATTAAGTGTTAAATGGGTTCTTAGAAAATTGAAATATGTCACAAACAATATTACACAAGTCAAGGAATCATCTGAATTATTGAAACCATGGGTTTTGTCCTATAACTACATTAATTATTAAGGTTGCTTGTCTTGAAGACATATGATAGTTTACGTAGTAAATATAATAGATTCTAAGGCGTGGAGTACTACATTTAAGTAAAATGATGTACTTAACAAGAAGCTCATTAATCATGCTTATAGCTTGATCCTTTCTTTTTATTGGTAATTATAACTTCGCAAGTCGATAATTTATCTAAAAAGTTTTGGGGAGAAAGTTATTCATATAAAAAATGTTTAAATCAAAAAGGTTAAAAGAAAAGTTACTTTGAAACTTTTGACAATACCTAAGTGAATAGGAGGGGAGATATGCCAAAGGAAGATATAGATCAAAAGTTAGATATAAAGTGCGTATTTTAAAATGTTTCACATAGGCTTATAAACCTCGGTCTTTAACAATTCAACAGCTTTCATTATATAGATATATTTTTCTCAATGCATTTAATTCGTGGGGTTGGGTTATCCATTTAATTTTTACATTGGAAAATATGGAGTATGAAACCAATATAATGGTAGCAAGTAATATTAATTACTTACATGATTTGTAGTTATCAAAAAAACAGGTGAAGGTTAAAATTCACTGCTAAAATTTCTTATGGATAAAAGGTTGAAAGAGTTAACACTTGTGATATTTGACAAGTAACTAATAAATAAGAGAGGAAAATTAAAATGAAAATTAGAAAAATGATTATTATTTTAACTATTTCATTGGTAGGTATGATTGGTACTGCTTGTGGTTCGGAAAAGAAAGATGCGACGGGAAGTGTAAAAGAAGTACAAATTGCAACTATAAAGAAGGAGAAAATGGTGAACTTATCTGAAATATCAGGAAGTTTAAAAGCGGCAGATGAAGCTACCATCTCTTTCGAAGTAAATGGAGTAATTCTTTCTTTAAATAAAAAAGAAGGAGATACAGTAAAAGTTGGTGAAACTTTAGCTACTTTAGATAAAAAGGAGTATATGGAGAAGCTTAATCAGGCTGATGCTAGTGTAATGCAAGCCCAAGCTAGTTTAAACCAAGTAAGAAACGGTTCACGGCCCCAAGAAATTGCACAACAAAAAGCTAATGTAGAGAGTCTTACTGCCGTTTATGAAAAAGCTGCAAAAGATTTACAAAACGCTGAATTGCTTTTTAAATCTGGTGCTATTTCAAAAAATGATTATGAAAATGCTCAAAATCAAGCGATTACTAGTGAAAAAAATTTAGAGTATGCAAAGCAAGGTTACGCTATGATGTTGGATGGATCAAGACAGGAGGTTATAGATCAGGCTGTAGCCCAGTACGATGCAGAACTTTCTTCTAAACAACAAGCAGCCTTAACTTTGGAAAAAACAGAATTAAAGGCTCCTATAAATGGTATTGTTATAGAAAAAGATCAGTCACAGGGGCAGTTAGTACAGGCTGGAACGTCTATTTATAAAATTGGGAATTTAGATATGTTGAAGGTTACTTTACCAGTACCAGATCGTGATATATCTTTATGGAAACTAGGGGATAAGGTGAACTTAAAGCTAAATGATACCTCTAAACAAGGGATTGTAACTAAGATTTTCCCTTCTACCAATGAATCCACTGGAACTATAGGTGTTGAGGTAAGTGTGCAAAATCCAAATCATGATTGGGTACAAGGCCAAGTTGTGAATTGTTTACACGAAGTAGAAGGAGAAGAAGGGCTCTTTGTTCCTGTGGAATCAGTAATAAATACAGGAGATGGAAAATGCTATGTGTTTTTAGCATCAGGGGGTAAGGCTGTAAAGACTGAGGTGAGAGTTGGAACCATGTTTAATAACAAATTTCAAATTACATCTGGACTTAAAGAAGGGGATACATTAGTAGTTAAAGGTGCAGACCGATTATTTAATAATGATTCCATTAAAGCGGTTGGAGGAGACAAAAATGATTAAGTACTTGGTAAGAAGGAGAAAGATAACCATAGTTTTTTTTGTAATGGTTGTTTTTGCGGGGTTTGTAAATTTTCTTAATATGCCGAAACAAGAATCACCGGATGTTTCTGTTAATCTAGCTACTATAATTACAGTTTTACCTGGAGCGTCTCCTGAAAAAATTGAACAAACCGTTACAAAAAAGATTGAAGAAAATATAAAGGGTATATCAGGGATAAAAACTATTACATCTCATTCTACGTTAGGCGTTTCTTCTATAACAGTGGAAGCTCAGGATAAAGTAGATACAAAAGATGTATGGAATAAACTTAGGAATAAGGTAAAAGATGCAGAAAAAGATTTACCAAAAGACACGGAGGTTCCTGTAGTCAACGACGACTTAGAGAGAAGTTTTGTTCAGAGTATAAATATTACTGCTGAAACTCAGGAACAGCTTTATTCACTTCGAGATTTAGTAAAGAACTGGAAAGACCAACTTAGAACTATTCCTAAAGTAGCTGATGTAACCATTGATGGGTTACCTAACCAAGAGGTAACTTTAGAGGTTAGTGCTCAAAAGTTAAAAGAGTATGGAATTTCCCAGGAAGAGGTTATGAATGCAGTACAGTCAGAAAATGAAAGAGTTCCCTTGGGGAATTTTGATAACGATGGAAGGTCATTTCAACTTAGCCTTCCAGAAAATCGTAATGTAGATGAGCTAAATAAAGTTATTATTAAAAATTCTAAAGATGGATTTCCTATTTATATTAAAGATATAGGTAAAATATTCATGTCAACAGAAAAAGTAAAAAGCTATGCTTATCATAATGGGAAACCTTGTATTACGATTAGTATCAATGCAGAGGTAGGTACTGATATTCCTTCATTACAAAAAAGGGTAGATGCTGTGGAGAATTCATTGAAAAAGTCTCTACCAGCTTGGTCAAAGGTTGAAAATGTTTATTCTCAAAATGAACGTATCGATGAACTTTTTACACATTTAGGAAAAGAAACTTGTATAGCTATTCTTTCTGTTTTACTAGTATGTTCCTTAGGGTTAAATCTCATTACATCTTTTATTATTGCATTAGCAATTCCTATTTCCCTTGGAGTAGGGTTAACTTTTGCACCTCAGTTTAATATTACGTTGAATGAAATATCTATCCTCGCTTTAATTATAGTTCTTGGAATTTTAGTAGATGACGCAGTGGTAGTAAATGATAACATAGAAAGAAGACTTTCGGTACTTGGAGAGCCTCCTACAGACGCTGCAGTAAATGGATGTAATGAAGTATTTTATTCTATTCTAAGTGCTACATTAGCGACAATGTGTTCCTTTGGGCCACTAGCATTTCTGGATGGGGATGCTGGTAAATTTATTCACCCTATACCTATAATTATTACGCTAACAATGGCAGCTTCTATGATTATGTCCCTATCTATTATACCTATATTTCGTGAATGGTATGAAAAACGTCATCCTAAGGATGTTTCCGTTTATACAAAACCACCTGGGTTATTGGGGAAATATTTAGTGCAATTATCAAAATGGTATGGAAATGTACTAATGCCTAAGATTTTAAAAAGACCCTTAAAAGTAGCTTTTATTGCCATGACAATTAGCATTTTATCTTATAGCCTTGCTTTAGTTACGCCGATAGAACTTTTTCCAAATTCGGACCGTGCTGAGATGCTCGTAAATATATCTACATCGGCAGGAAGTAGTATTAAGGAAACTAACACAGTTGTTAAGAAAGTATCTGATTGGATTTCAAAGCAACCTAATATTACTTTAGTTTCTGCATATGCTGGTCAAAGTGCTCCTAAAATGTTTAATAGCGATGACAATGGTGGAAGTGGAAATACAACAGAATTAGGGCAGATTGTAGTTAGAGTTGATAAAAATAAAACTACTACAGCAAAGGTAACCAAAGAATGGGCAGAAAAATTTAAAACACTTTTCCCTGAAGCAAGAGTAGTGCCAGAGCAGTTAAAAGAAGGTCCTCCGGTTGGGGATCCAGTTTCTATACGTATTTATGGACAGGATATTGATACTCTTAGAAAGCTTTCCCAACAGTTGAAAGATAAACTAGCTACAATCTCTGGTACCTATGATGTGGCGGACGATATGGGGATTGCAAATTATACATTAGAGTTCCAAGTAGATAAAGGTTTGATGGATAAAAAACTAGTAAGTTATAAAGATTTATCTAGCGCTATTCGTCTTGTAAGTGAAGGAACTAAGGTAAGTCAATTTGATGATGGTAAAAATATGATTGATATCAAAATGTTTGTAGAAAAATCAGAGCAAAATCCTATTCTTACATTTCAACAATTATCAGTAACAAATGCCCTTGGGCAACAGATTCCATTGTCACAAATTGCACAAATTAGGCCTACATTTTCAATTAACCAAATTCCGCATCGAAACTTATCAAGGGTAGTTACGGTTACAGCTAAAGTAAAAAATCGTACAGCAACAGATGTTATGGATGAGGCTAAAGTTTATGTCCAAAACATAAAATTTCCAGAAGGTTATAGATGGGAAGAGGGTGGAGAAACCTCAGAGCAAACAGATATTTTTTCGAATATGGGAGAATTGATGATTATTGCAATATTTCTTATTGTTTTAATTATAACAATACAGTTTTACTCACTAGCTTATCCGATCTTGATAATGAGTACTATATTTTTAGCTTTTGCGGGAAGCTTTTTAGGACTTTTTATAACCCAAAAACCTCTTGGATTTATGTCTATGATGGGAGCAGTTTCTCTTATAGGAATTGTTGTACGTAATGGAATAGTACTTCTGGAGTTTATCGAAAATGAACGTCATAGGGGTGTAGGATTACATCAAGCTGTTATAAATGCTGGAGAAGCAAGATTAAGACCTGTAATTTTAACAGCAGCTACCGCTATTGCTGGACTTCTATCTTTAGCTCTATCAGGAGATGTACTATTTAGTCCACTTGCTATCACTATAATTTTTGGATTGCTTTTCTCAACTATTCTTACATTGGTAGTAGTACCTGCATTATATACTGCCTTGGCAAACTATCAAATGAAGAAAAAGAATAAAAATGTTGAAGAAAGTAATTTGAATACAAATTTAATCGAATAATTATATTTTATTTGCAGGTGGATGTATGGAATTATATTCATAATGTTATCTGTGTGAGCTATACTGGATAGCTAATGTTGCTGTACGAACTAAGTTTATTTGTAGAGTGTATATATAATATTATTCAATTATATTACATATATATAATATAATTGAATAATATGAAAATGTTGACAAAAAATAAATAAAGTTGTAAGATATGTATATAAGTTAAAAAAATAGGGAATCAAGAAAAAGTACAATATTTATGCAAAATATTACAATTAATTACGAAAAACATATAAGTTTGATATTTTGAAAAGAAGCTAAATCTTCAAATTTATCAGATTCACTAAATGTTAGTTGAATGTTTATTGAGGTGATTTCATATTTGTTGTTTTACAAAGCATTAATTGTGTACATGCTAATTGTTGCTAGGTTTAACTACAGCATGTAATTGTATAAAATATAAATATCTAATTGCACAATTTACTCTGTTGGTTATTTTATTATTTGGAGGGAAAAAATGTTACTCGAGATTGAAAAAATGAAACTGGGCGATATAGACTTATCTTCTTTGAATGTAGGTACTAGATTAATGTTAAGCACTAACGGCACATTGACTACAACTCTTGAAACACTTTTTTTTGAAAAAGTTGAAGTTTTCAAAATTTTCGAATCACTTGTTAAAGCCTCTGAAGTTAGTGATAGTGTGAAATTAAGGCTAAATTTATGTGATGAAGAAATGCTTCTAAAGCGGGACGTTTTTCTTCAGGGAAAAACATCAAAAAGGAATTATGTTTATGCCACTTCTTATGTTGCTATTGATAAACTTTCGCCGAATTTTCGTGACGAATTAGTTAAATCACAAACACCTATTGGATACATATGGAATAGGTATAAAATTCCACTTTATAAGGAATTTATTAGTTATACAGTTAGTGTAGTGGGGGATCTTGCCGAGGGTTTTCAGATTAAGAAGGACGAAATATTATATGACAGGACTTACATTGTTTATTCTGATAACATACCTATTACCATTATAACGGAAAAATTCCCAATGATGGAAACAAATTTTAAATAGATAAGAAAGAAGAACTTTCAGTTTAGAGGAGGTGTAGCTTAATGAATACTGGAGAAATAGCGAAGGTCTTTGATACATTAAATGTTAGGCCAGTTATAATAAATGGAAAAGTTTATTTTATTAATAGCGCAGGTGAGGTTCAAAATAATAGAAAGCTTTCAAAATATGGAAAGGATATTGTTGAAGAATATAAATCTAAGTGGGAAAAAAATGATTACGCTGAAAAATCAGAATACTTCGAAAAGTTATTTTACGATGCACCCGTTTTAAGTGGTCTTCCTTTTGATTATTCTGTAGGAAAAGAAACTACTTATGAGAGGGAAACCTGTAATTTTGAAATTTCAAGGGAAATTCAAATTTTAAACGCTGATTACCTTATTGGGGCTTTGAATATAGTTTTATATAATTATACTAATAATGAAGAATTTATTGTGGAATTTGATTATCTACATAGAGGAGAAACTTGTTTTTCTATTCTAAATAATGTTTTTGTTAGGACTGCTTTTAGTGGAAACGAGAAAGTTGACACTTTTTCACAAAAGGTTGAAGAAGCTTACGATTTTGGGACTAAAGTACAGGGTATTCCATTAAAGGATATTGATAATAGGTTACAGGAATCTATTATTAATATTATTTTTATGGATGAACAAAGTGAGTATACTAATGTTAATTTTGCTACAAACATTCATAAGTTGTACGATAAGAAGTACCCTTTAACAATTGTTATTTGCAAAAATGGACAAGAAGTATCAGGGCAGATAATTTATAATAAAAATTTATTTGCACAAGAAACTATAAATAGATTTATTGGACATTACTTAAATACATTGAGGCAAATGTTTGATAAATCAAAGAATTCTATTTATGAGTTAGAACTCCTTTCTGATGCTGAAAAGCAAACTCTTCTTTACGAATTAAATAAAAATGAAGAAGCCTTTCAATTAATTTCTATTGTTGATCTTTTTGCAAAACAGGTTAAGAAGAACCATGGAAAGACGGCCTATATCTATAAGAATGATGAAGTATCTTTCAAGGAAATAGACAATCTTTCTTCAGTCATTGCTATAGAATTACAGCAAAAAGGCATTGGTCCTGAAATCCCTGTGGGAGTTTTTCTTGAAAGATCTCCACTTACTGCAGCATCTATCCTAGGTATATTAAAAGCAGGAGGTGCTTATGTACCTTTAGATTTGTCATATCCTGAAGATTATATAAATCATATAATAAATGAAACAGAATTAAAAGTAATAATAACAGAAGAAAAATTAGAGTCTAAGCTTCCTTCATTTATAGGCAGCCTACTAAAAATTAATGATTTTTATGGAAAATCAGCACCTGAGCAAAAAATAGAAAGTGGAAGCACTATTGAAAATTTAGCTTTTATAATGTATACCACAGGGTCTACGGGTAAACCAAAAGGGGTAGCCATGGAGCAACAACAGTTTTTGAATAGGCTTAACTGGTTATGGAATCAGTATCCTTTTAGTGATGACGAAGTTGCTTCGCAGCGTACAACTGTTAACTTTATACCGTCGCTTTTGGAAATGTTTGGTGCACTGCTTCAGGGTATTACTACTGTTATACTTCCAGACGAAGTGGTTAAAGATCCTGTAAGTTTGATTAATGAATTAGAAATACGTAAAGTCACTAGAGTATCTGTGGTTCCTTCTCTTCTAAAGATGATGTTGGAGATGGAAGAAAATATTGCTTCAAGATTAAAGTTGTTAAAACTGTGGTTTACGGCTGGAGAGCCTTTGATTGCTGATTTATTTAATGAGTTTCGTAGTCGTATGGGAGATGCTATTCTATCTAATGATTATGGTTCAACTGAGGTTAACGGTGTTATATATTTTGATTCGCGCTGGAACAATGGAAAACTAGATGTAGTTCCAATAGGAAAACCTATTTCTAATACTTCGGTTTATATTCTTGATAAGAGAAAGAGACTAGTACCTCAAGGTATTCAAGGTGAACTTCATATAGGAGGGGCTCCAGTATCACGAGGCTATATCAATAGACCTGATTTAACAGAAGAGAATTTTTTTAAAAATCCTTTTTCAGAGGATAAAAATTCAAGGCTATATAATATGGGCGATGTAGTTCGTTATCGTGCTGATGGTATGATAGAAGTAATTGGCAGAAGGGATTTTCAGGTTAAGATTAATGGAAAACGAATAGATGTTGGTGGCGTTGAAAAAGTTTTAAGAGAATTTTCTAAAATTAAGGAAAGTACTGTTATTGTTAAAGAAAAATCAGCCGGAGGAAATAGATTAGTTGCATTTTTTGTCCCTGTGGAGGGCGAAACGATTACAGAAGAGCATGTTAGGCAACATTTTGAAGAAAGGTTGCCGAATTATATGATTCCTCCTGTAATAATAGCTCTTGATAAGCTACCAAGGACGATTAACGGTAAACTAGATCGAATGAAACTGAGTACAGAAATAGCTGGGGAGTTTTATAATCAACAAATTGTTGAGGATGAAGGTAATAATGAAAATAATCTGCAGTTTAAGTATATAGAAAAGAAACTTATTTCTATAACTGCTGGAATTGTTGAAAAACCAGAATCTGAAATTAAGATAGATGTAGAATTTTCAAAAATGGGTATTGATTCTATTGATGCTGTCAGGTTTATAAAAGAAATTAATTTATTTTTTGTAATCAATATAAGTGTTACTTCTCTATTTGATTATGTTTCTATAAAAAGCCTAGCAACATACATTTCAAGTCTGAAAAATGTGGATACTAAAGATAACGTTAAGGAGGGGCTTTTAGTTTTAGATGCTTCCAGAGATGTTAACTTAGATGTAGAAGCACGAGACCTTGCAATAATAGGTATATCAGGCCGTTTTCCTGGAGCAGCTACAGTAGAAGAATTTTGGGAAAATCTTAAAAATGGATGTGACCTAATAACAGAGGTACCACAAACACGTTGGAAGACAGATAAATATTATAGCCCTATACCTCAAAGAGGAAATAAGTCTATTAGCAAATGGGGCGGTTTTATGTCTGGAATAGAACAATTCGAACCCCTATTTTTCAATATTTCTCCCAAAGAAGCTGAATTAATGGATCCTCAACAACGTCTATGCCTTGAAGAATGCTGGAAGGCATTTGAAGATGCAGGATATGCTGTTGAGAAACTAAGTCGTAAATCAGTAGGTGTGTTTATTGGTGCTAGAGAGGGAGATTATTTTGAAAATATCCAGGATGAAAGCATTAGAACAGATTCATATAAGTTGACAGGTCATGATGCTGCTGTCTTATCCGGTAGAATATCCTATGTTATGAACTTGACGGGACCATGTATTTCAGTAGATACGGCATGTTCATCATCATTATCTGCTTTTGTATTAGCTTGTAAGAGTGTTCTAGCGGGTGATTGTGAGATGGCCCTTGCTGGCGGAGTTTGTGTTCTTTCAAATCAGAATCTTTATATACTGAGTAGCCAAGCAGGCATGCTTTCTCCTACAGGAAAATGTTATACATTTGATAATAGAGCTGACGGATTTGTGCCTGGTGAAGGAGTCGGAGTTGTTATAATAAAGTCTCTCAAAAAAGCTATTGCAGATGGTGATAATATTTATGCCGTTATAAAAGGAGCAGAAATAAATCAAGATGGAAGTACCAATGGTATTACAGCTCCAAGTAAGGAATCACAAAAAAATCTTGAACTAAAAGTTTACAATAGTTATGGCATAGATCCACAGACAATTGGGTATGTGGAGGCTCATGGAACGGGTACAAAGTTAGGTGATCCCATTGAGATTGAAGCGCTTACCGAGGCTTTTAGAACCTTTACTGATAAAGAACAATATTGTGCTATTGGTTCTGTAAAAACAAATATAGGACATACCAATGCTTCATCAGGTATCATAGGATTAATTAAGGCTGTAATGTGTTTGAAGAATAAGCAATTTGTGCCTTCTCTTAATTTTGAAAAGGTAAATGAACATATTAATTTAAAAAATAGTCCTTTCTACGTTAATACGAAACTACATGATTGGAATATAGAAAAAGAAAATAAAAGAAGAGCTGCTATAAGTTCATTTGGATTCAGCGGTACTAATGCTCATGTTATTCTTGAAGAAGCTCCAGTATTAGAATCCCAATCAACTGACGATTTATTACCGGTTTATCCTATTACCTTATCTGCAAAAACGAAGGTTTCATTGTATGAAAGTGTTAACAAGTTTTATACTTTTTTAAAGAGTAATAAGGATCAATCTATACAAGATGTTAGTTTTACTTTGACAACTGGACGTAATCATTTTTCAGAAAGATTGTTTTTTTCAGTTTCTTCCCTGGAAGAGTTAGTTGAGCTATTAAATAAGGTGCTAGATAGATTTGAGGAGTTTACCCATTCAGTAAAGTTAACTGATGGTGACTTGGACAACAAAGATGCGAAAACAATAATTGAAAAGCTGACCACGAAGAAAGTTAATTTAGAAAATTTTAAACATGATTTAGATATGCTTGGTAGCTATTATAAAGAGGGTTATTTTATTGACTGGGCTTTACTGTACCAAAATATTCATTGTCGTAGAGTTTCTTTACCAACTTATTCATTTAATACCAAAGCATATTGGATTAAAGATGATAATAACGGTAAGATTGAAAATAAAGGAAATAAACTTCATCCTCTAGTTAGTGATAATGTTTCTACTTTACATGAACAGCGTTTTAAAACATATTTGAGCGACAAAGATTTCTTTATTTCAGACCATATAATTAATAGTAAAAAAATACTTCCTGGAGCCTGTTATATTGAAATGGCATTGGCAGCAGGTGAACTTTCTGCAGAAAAAAAAGTTTTTACACTAAAAGATAATTATTTTTTAAGTCCACTTATTTACGGGGATAGGGAAACGACAGCTTCCATTACATTAAACCCCTATGGAAAAGATGTCCATTACGTTATATCTTCTCCAGAAACAGAAAAAGAATTGGTTAATGCTGAAGGGAAAATTCTTTTTGAAGAGTTTAAATATGAAAGGGTTGATGACCTGTCTTCAATTGATACTATTAAGCAAAAACTTAACGGTTATATGGATAAGGATAAGTTATATAAAATTTTTACTGAGGGCGGGATTGATTATGGATCCGGATTTAGATCAGTAAGTGAATTATGGTATGGTGATGAAGAAGCGCTATCCTGTATCAAATTACCTACTGAGCTTAAAGAGTTTAGTAATGATTTTTGTTTGCATCCATCACTATTGGATGGTATTTTCCAGAGTGTAAAAGGCTTTATATTTGAGGAAGAGAAGAGTGATAACTGCCTTTACTTACCTTTCTTTGTAGGTGAAATAAACGTAATAGATTCTTTAAGTGATGAATGTTATGCGCATATTTTCAAAGTAAAATATCAAGAAGATAATGAGTCTATAAAGAAGTTTAATATAACTGTATTCAACAATGATAAGGATCCAATTTTAAGAATTCAAGATTTAGTTCTTAAGAAGCAAGCACTTCCTTCATTTAAACCTGAGTTAATATATGTTAGTGATAAAGATATTTTGACGGATGTTAGTAAACAAGGTGAAATTGTTTCGGGTAGTTATCTAATTTTAGATAGGACTGAAAAGTTATTGAAGTTGATACAGGAAACTGAAATGGACAAAGTTACCCCTATACTGGTTACTCCTGGGGAAACCTTTAGGAAAATTAGTGAATACTTGTATGAGATTAATATTGAAAATGAAGAAGATTATTTGAATCTGTTTAAGAATTTAAATGACAGAAACTTATTGCCTGAATTAATAATTCATAGATTAGATTCATATTACTCTGATCCAATGAGTCAAAGTGTAAAGGAAATGTTATCTAGTAGCTTTTTCTCTCCTTTTTATTTAAGTAAAGCCTTGTTATCTATGAAACTGAGGAAAAAGGTTAACTTACTTAATGTATATCATTTTAAAGCAGATGAAAAAGGAAATCCAGCGGCACGTTCTTTTGCAGCATTTGCCAAGACCATACGTTTAGAAAATCCAAATTTCAACTATAAAAATGTAGGATTAAAAATTGAAATGAGTCAAGTTGAACCCGAGAGTAAACAACTACTAGAAGTTATTATGGCTGAATCTGCAAGATTATGTGAAGAGGATAGAGAGATTTTTTATGAAGATGGAAATAGAAAAATTCGCGAGTATGCAATTTCGGATTTTTCTACTAATTCTGATGAGGTAAAGATAAGAGAAAAAGGAGTATATCTCATAACAGGTGGAGCAGGAGGCCTAGGATTGATTTTTGCAGAATATTTGCTTGAGAAATACTCAGCAAAGGTTATATTGTGCGGTCGCTCACAGCTTGATGAGGCAAAAGAAGAAAAATTAAAAACTTTAAAGGAAAAGGGTGGAGAAGTTTCTTATTTCCAAGCAGATATAGCGAATATTGTAGAAGTAAAAGAACTAATCAACAGTATTCAAGATAGGTATCAAGTTTTAAATGGTATCATACATAGTGCAGGTACCATACGAGATTCTTTCCTATTTAATAAAACCGTTACAGAAATTGATGATGTTTTTTCTTCTAAAATACTTGGTGTTGTTAACCTGGATAACGCGACAATTAATGAAAAACTCGATTTCTTTGTTTGTTTTTCTTCAATATCTGCACTATTCGGTAACATTGGTCAATGTGACTATTCTTATGCAAACTCTTTTATGGATTTCTATTCCGAGTTCCGCGAGGAGTTACGACATAAAAATATTAGATCCGGTAAAACATTGTCCGTTAACTGGCCACTGTGGAAAGTTGGGGGCATGAAAATAGATGAAAAGGTTTCTTCTCTTGATAAAGCTCTTGGTTTAACACCAATAGACCGATATTGGGGTACTAAGGCCTTTGAAGAGGTTTTAAATGTTTCCAGTTACCGTGTACTTGTTCTTTTAGGACAAAAGCAAGATATTCTCTCGAAGTTGAATAAAATGAAATATTCTACTATAAAAATTGAAAACAAAGAGATAAATCATCAGTTTGATGAAACAGAGTTTTTTGGTAAGACGTCTACATTTCTTAAAGAGATATTATCAGCAGAAAGTAAAATTGATACAGAGAGTATTGAGTCTGATACACCTCTTGAGAAATATGGAATTGATTCCATTATGATTATTAACTTAACCAAGGAATTAGAAAAATACTTTGGTGAACTTTCTAAAACCTTATTCTTTGAATATCAAACAATTAGTGAACTTACAGCATACTTTATAGAGGACTATAAAGTACAGTTGTTAGATATTTTTAAAGAGAAAGAAACTAAAGAGCAAAAGGTGGAAGATGGTGCACATCCGGAAAAAGTGCATTCTGTCTCTAAATCTCGCTTCTGGAGCGATGTATCTACGTCGACTACTGGAGATGTGAAGAGAGAAGATATTGCAATAATAGGCTTAGCAGGTCGCTATGCTGGGTCTAAAAATTTAAATGAATTCTGGGAAAAACTGAAGGTTGGCACAGATTTTATTACTGAAATACCGTCTAGTAAATGGGATTATAGAAATATACATAATCCATCAATGAATAAAGTGGGGAAGACCTACAGTAAGTGGGGAAGCTTTATTGAGGATGTGGATAAATTTGATCCAATGTTTTTCAATATATCACCAAGAGAAGCGATTTTAATGGATCCAAATGAACGATTATTCATGGAAACTGCGGCTAGTACTTTTCAAGATGCAGGTTATTCTAGAAAGAAGTTGGGGAAAACTAAGACTGGTGTTTTTGTAGGTGTTATGTGGGGACAGTATCAGTTATATGGGGCAGGTAGGTTGGAGGATATTCCTGGTTCATCATTTGCTTCAGTTGCTAATAGGGTTTCTTATTTTTATAACTTGAATGGTCCAAGTATGGCAGTTGATACTATGTGTTCATCATCATTGACAGCAATCCACCTTGCTTGTATGAGCATTGCTCAAGGTGAGTGTAACATAGCTCTGGCAGGAGGCGTTAACTTAGCCACTCATCCTAATAAATATCTCTTGATTGCTCAAGGCAACTTTTCATCTAGTGATGGTAAATGTCGAAGTTTTGGAGAGGGAGGGGATGGCTACGTTCCAGGTGAAGGTGTAGGAACGGTTTTACTAAAGCCTTTAAGTCAAGCCATAAAGGATAAGGATAACATTTACGGTGTGATTAAAAGTAGTTCGCTTAATCATGGTGGTAAAACAAATGGATATACTGTGCCTAATCCTAATCAACAAGCCACATTAATAAGGGATGCATATGAAAAGGCTGGAATTAACCCTCGGACAATTAGTTATATTGAAGCACATGGTACTGGAACGCCACTTGGTGATCCTATTGAAATTACAGGATTAAAGAAGGCTTTTGCGAGTTTTACTGAAGATAAACAGTTCTGTTCCATAGGGTCTATTAAATCCAATATAGGTCACTTGGAAGCAGCAGCAGGGATAGCGGGGATTACAAAGATTCTTCTTCAATTTAAAAATAAACAACTAGTACCGTCTATCCATTCTGAAAAACTAAATTCGAATATTAAGTTCCAGGATACTCCATTTTATGTTCAAAGGAAACTGGAAAACTGGGTACCTCCACAGTTGGAAGAAAATGATGAGATGCTTTCATGTCCTAGACGAGCAGGTATTAGTTCATTTGGTGCTGGTGGTTCCAATGCCCATATAATTTTTGAAGAATATAGTAATAAATTAATTGTAGAGAGTAACGAGCCAGAGTTGATTATAGTTTCTGCAATGCAGGATGATCGATTAAAAGAATATTTACTAAACTTATACAACTTTATTGAAACAAATTCTAATATTACGCTCAAGGAAATTGCATTTACTTTACAAACAGGAAGGGATTTCTATGACACCCGTTTTGCCTGCAAGGTTTCATCTATAGAAGAGCTAAAACAAAAGATATCATCTTTTGTAAACAATAAAAGTCAATCATCTGATATCTTTTATAGCAGTTGCGATTCAAAGACTAGTGTTGATACTCAGTATATAGAGGAACTTTTAGCAAAGAAAAATTGGAATGAACTCGGAAGGTTGTGGGTTTCAGGTAATGATATACCATGGGATTTACTATATAACAATTTAAAGCCTCAGATTGTTTCCCTGCCAACGTATCCTTTTGCTAGAGAATCGTATTGGATAAATGAATCTGTAGAAACACTTGGGGTAGAGAAACAACCACAAATTGAGAGAATACACCCGTTAGTTCAGAACAATGAATCAGATTTTTACGAATTGAAATTTAGCTCTACATTTTCGGGAAAGGAGTTTTTCTTCCAGGATCATATGGTGAATAATCGAGCGTTGTTGCCAGGTGTTGCAGGTATTGAAATGGCAGCTGTTGCTACTACTATTTCAACAAAGAGTACAGTTTATGGATTGAAAAATGTTTTTTGGCTTAAACCTTTTATCTACACATTAGAAAATCAGAGTGTTTCTATTACCCTTGAACCAGAAGATGATCACATGAATTTTCAAATCTTTAAGATGTTGAGTAATGGAGAGAAAGAGATTTATACAAAAGGGCAAGTATTTGCGGAGGCAATAAATCCTTCGGTAGAATCAGCAGAATATATAGATGTTAACGAAATTATGTCGAGATGTAATGAGGTAATTTCATATGATGAATGCTACCGTTTATTAGAGAAGAAAGACTTTAAGTATGGTTCTGCTATGCAGGTGATTAGAGATATAAAATATAATAATGACGAAGTGATTTCAACCCTTAAGATTTTTGAAGAATCTGATGTTGAATTTGATCAATATCTACTTCACCCTTCAATTATGGATGGTGCACTCCACGCTTCTTTTGGATTTTTATTAAATGATAGCAGTAGGGATTTCCTCTTTATGCCTATAGCTATTGGGGATATTCAAATTTATTCTTCCCCTAAAGCAGAGTGTTATTCATATGTTAAGAAGCATAAAGAAAGCAGAAACGAAGTTGACGATATAAAGAAATATGATATTAAGATAATTAACCCTGATGGTAAAGTAGCAGTTACCATAAGTGATTTTGTTATCAAGAAAATAGATAGGAAAAATAGAAATATAGGTCTTGGTCAGTCTGATGAAGAGACAAGTATTGGGCTATATTCTAGTGAGTGGCGTGCTTTGGAGTTAAATAGAGAAACTACGCTTCCAAAAGTGCCTTATAAAGTTGCTATCTTTACTAACAATGAACAAGCATTACTACCTTTTAAAGGTAAGATGGATAATTGGGATAAGGTAGTTATCTATAAATCTAATGCTTTTGAAAAAGTAAACAATAATTACTTTGTTGATACTACTAATAAAGATCAATTAACTAAGCTTTTTAAAACTTTAAAGGATCAGGGAAGTTATCCAAAGAAAATTATTTATTTATTGCCAGAGGAAAGTGATGTTAACAATGTAAGTCTGTTTATGGAGGAGTTTAGAAATATACTATATATTAATCAAGTATTAATCGGACTTCATATTGAACACGAAATTGAATTTCTTCTTGTTTCTTATCATGATAAAGAAATTCTTCCGCTTTATTCGGGAATGAGCGGTTTTAATAAGTCACTAACGCTGGAATGTCCAGAATTGAAACTTAGAAATGTATATTGCATCAGCAGAAGAGAATCACTTGCAGATTATATATGGCAGGAAATGTATTGTGCAAAAGATAAATATGTTGATGTAAAGTATGAAAATGGATGTAGATTTGTAAAATCTATGCATAAACTCAAAATAGAACACTCTAAATCTGCGATTTCTTTAAGAGAAAATGGAGTATATTTGATAACAGGCGGCGTTGGTGGACTTGGATTGATTTTTGCAAAATATCTTGCTGAAAAGGCAAAGGGAAAAATAAAGATTGTTTTAATTGGGCGATCACAATTAAGTGAACAAAAAGCTGCAAAGCTAGAGGAATTAGAAAGTAGAAATGTTGAATTTATTTATATGCAATCTGATGTATCGGACTACAATAGTGTTCAGGAAACAGTATTTAGAATAATAAGAACACATAACAGAATAGATGGTATTTTCCATTCGGCAGGAATTAATCAAGATTCTTTTGTGTTAAAGAAAACTATTGAAGAGGCGGCAGCAGTATTAAAACCAAAGGTTAATGGAACTATAAACCTTGATTTATGTACTAAAGAACTAAAGATGGATTTTTTTGTGTTGTTTTCTTCATTGGCAGGCTTTATTGGAAATATTGGTCAATCTGATTATGCTTATGCAAATTGTTTCCAGGATAACTATGCAGAATATAGAAATCATTTGTGTAGTGAAGGAAAACGCTCTGGTAAATGTATTTCTATTAACTGGCCACTATGGGAAGATGGCGGTATGGAAGTTGATGGCGCTGCCAAACAGTTGATTACGGAGAAGTTAGGACTACTTCCTCTAAAGACAGAAAATGGATTGCAAGTTTTTGAAGACTGCTTAATGTATGAAGGAAGTCAAGTAGCTGTAGCTGAAGGAATGGAAAATGTTATTAAAAGATTACCTTTTCTTATGCAGGATCGATTTATGACTAAAAGGGCTGAAGTAGTTGAAAATACAGTAACAGAAGAAGAGATTAATAAGCTAAGAAAATATACCTCTGACTATCTGAAAAATCTTGTTTCTGAGGAAATTAAGCTTCCTGTAATTAGACTAAATTTAAATGATCCAATTGAAAAGTATGGTATAGATTCAGTTGTGATACTTAGCTTGACAGATAAGTTGGAGAAGGATTTTGGAAAAGTATCTAAAACGCTTTTCTTTGAGTATAAAACTCTAGCAGACTTAACTGAGTATTTTCTTTCAAAGCATATAGATAAATTGGTTGAAAAAAGCGGCATTAAGGTTCAGGAAAAGGTTGCACAAGTTGCGATGACTCAAGAAAGCAATAAAATAGGTGAGGGTGAGATAAAAAAATCACGATTCTTTACTAAGCAGAAAGCAGAGATACTTAGGGATGATATTGCTATTATTGGCTTAGGTGGTAGGTATCCACAATCCAAAGACTTAGAAGACTTTTGGCAAAAGTTGAAAGAAGGTTATGATTTTATTCAAGAAGTTCCATCCAATAGATGGGATAGCAATGAAATCTATGATGAGAATAAAAATGCCACAGGTAAAGCCTATACAAAGTGGGGTAGTTTCCTTGATGACATTGATAAATTTGATCCATTATTCTTTAATATTAGTCCAAAAGAAGCTGCTCTTATTGATCCTCAAGAAAGATTATTTCTTGAAACTGTCCATCATACTCTTGAAGATGGAGGCTATAGCCGAAAAAATCTTGAAAATAGAGCTGTTGGTGTTTTTGTAGGAGCTATGTGGAATCATTATCAACTATATGCGTCAAACATAGGAGAGAAAAGACCGTTACCAACATCATCATTTGCTTCTATTGCTAACAGGGTTTCATATTTTTACAATTTTAGTGGACCAAGTTTAGCGTTGGATACAATGTGTTCTTCTTCACTTTATGCTATGTATCTTGCTTGTGAAAGTTTGCAAAATGGAGATTGCGACATGGCTATCGCTGGTGGAGTTAACTTAACTCTTCATAAGGCAAAACATATTCTTTTAAGCCAGGGAAAATTTGCTGCAAAGGATGGAAGATGTCGAACTTTTGGAGTAGGTGGAACTGGGTATGTGCCTGGAGAAGGATGCGGTGCAGTACTTTTGAAACCTCTAAAAAAAGCAATAGAGGATAAGGACCATATTTATGGCGTTATTAAAGGGATAGCTATTAATCATGGAGGGAGAACAAATGGGTATACAGTCCCAAATCCACAAGCACAAACTGAAGTAATCGCTAAGGCCTTCAAGAGAGCTGGTGTAAATCCAAGAACTATTAGTTATATTGAAACTCATGGAACTGGAACTTCATTAGGAGATCCAATAGAAATTACAGGACTTGAAAATGCATTTAATACAAATGAAAAGCAGTTCTGTTCCATTGGTTCTATTAAATCTAACATTGGACATCTTGAAGCAGCAGCAGGAATTGTAGGCTTAACTAAAATACTGTTACAAATGAAATATAAAACTTATGTTCCATCTTTACATTCAAAGATATTGAACCCTAATATTGACTTTACGAATTCTCCTTTTTATGTACAGCAAACATGTGAAGAGTGGAAAACTAC
The DNA here is from genome assembly GCF_014231265.1 of Clostridium sp. DJ247. Classification (NCBI taxonomy): domain Bacteria; kingdom Bacillati; phylum Bacillota; class Clostridia; order Eubacteriales; family Clostridiaceae; genus Clostridium; species Clostridium sp. DJ247. The sequence continues at coordinate 27,444 of NZ_JABAIW010000017.1, forward strand.
AAAAATTGAAGAAAATGGTTCTATAAAGGAGTATCCTAGACGAGCAAGTTTAAGTGCCTTTGGTGCTGGAGGATCAAATGCCCACTTAATTATTGAAGAATATTCTGAACCTAAAAATACAAAATATGACACCGATAACGTGGTAGTAGTTCCGATTTCTGCAAGAAATAGGGAAAGGCTTTTAGTGTATGTAGAACAACTTAGTAAGTTTGTAGAAGGGGTTATTAACAACTCTACTGATTTGGCACAGACTTCTTATTTAGTTAGCTTTGATAAGGAAAAAGTCAAAGAATTACTTGTTCATGACCTTATAGAGTTATACGCAGATATATTAAATGTTGACTCATGCGAGATTGATGCTAAAGAATCATTCGCAGAATATGGTGTTGATCATATAAATTTAAACAAATGGCTTAATTCAGTTAATGACTATTACGGTACTGATATTGCCTTTAATAAATTAATGACAAGTAATTCTTTGGTGGAGTTTGCTAATTATATAATTAATATTGACAAGATTTCTGCATACTATGGAAAAAATAATAAAAACAAAGTTCAGGATATATTTAAAGTTCCTGTTGAAAAAATCAGTCTTGAATCTATAGCCTATACCCTTCAGGTGGGAAGAAATAATCTGGATGAACGTTTGGTGATTATTTGTTCTTCAATGGAAGAACTGCTAGAAAAGTTAAAAAGCTTTAGCAAGAAGCAAAGTAGCATGGATAACTGCTTTAGTGGTTCTACTAAAAGTTCAATTGAAACCCTTAACCTTATCGTTGAGGACATAGAGGAATCCAAGATAATAGATTCACTACTTGAAAACAAAGACTTAGTGAAATTGGCTAAATATTGGACAATAGGTGTAGACGTAGATTGGGATAAACTATATTCAAAGCAGAATGCTCCTAAAAAAGTAAGCATCCCAGTTTACCCTTTTGAAAAGCAACGTTGTTGGATTTTCGAAGACAGCTTTGATAACAATTGGAATACTGTGGGGATAGCAGAGGTAAAAAAGAGTTACTCAAGCATGATACTTGAGAAGTCCTGGAGAGAAAGGGAACTGGTAAGTAATTATCATCCTAATTCTGATGGCACTTATGTAATTTTAGCGAACAAAGATAATCTTTCCTCTGTACATGATCTTATAAAACATATAGGATTACAAACAGTAATTATTGTTAACGACAAGTTGAATTTAACCGGTAATGATTTTGCATTTAATTATTATGAAAAAGACGAAGGTTATGAAATAGGTAGATTTATAGCTAATGGTAGGAAAATTCAAGGAATAATTGATATCTCAGATTTAGGGTTACAGGTGGAAAATGCTCCAGTTAGTCTAGGCAAGCTAGCTTTTTATCAATCATGTATTAAAAATATAAGGATTGAAGGGTTCCAGATAATCCATATATCAGCTAACATGGAAAGTTGCAATTCTGTAGTTAAGTCCATTACAGGTGCAGTTACAGGTGGATTTGTTAGAATGTTAGGATCTGAATATAAGAGAGTGATTACTAAAAGAATTGATATGGACTTTTCTTTAAGTAATGTAGAACAGTTGGGAGAAATTATTCAGAAAGAATTGAACAATATCATTGATTCTGAGGTGGTATATAGAAATGCAAAACGATATACTCCAGTAATTAGCGAAGCTGATAACAGTATGCTAAAAAATGATTTTATAATTGATTCAGAAAAAGTTTATGTTATTACCGGTGGAACTCGTGGCATAGGAGCCGAAATGGCTAAGTATATAATACGTAAAGGCGCAAGAAAGCTAGTTTTAATGGGTATTGAGCAGTTGCCTAAAAAAGAGAATTGGAGTAATGCTCTTAATGATTCCTCAATAAGTGAGAGAACCAAAGAAAAGTTAAGATTTTTGTTATCTCTTGAAGAGTCTGGTGTATCTATTGAGGTTTATATGGGCTCATTGACAGAAAAAGAGAATTTAAGTAGTTTCTTTGGCGGTATTAGGAGGAATTTAGGGTCAATTGGCGGTGTAATACATTGTGCCGGATTAGTTATAAATCGTAATCCATCTTTTATTAATAAAGATATGGATGACATCCTATCCGTATTAGAGCCAAAAGTAGAAGGGGTACAAGTGCTACACCAAGTATTTAATCAAGATAACCTTGATTTCTTCATACTATTTTCATCTATTGCAGGTTTAATCCCTCTAGTAGCTTCTGGAGTTAGTGATTATGCTGCAGGAAATAGTTATATGGACTACTTTGTGAGGTACCAAAATGCTCAAGGAAACAATTATTATAAGTCTCTGCAGTGGCCAAATTGGATAGAGGTTGGAATGGGTGAAGTTAAGAATCCTTATTATAGTAAGTTTGGACTGTCAGGGTTAAAAAATCATGAAGCACTTAACTTGTTTGAAAAAGCTGTAAAATATTCTATGCAGGATGGCGTAATTATGCCTTGTATGATTAAACCTGATGTTCTTAAGGCGTGTAAAGAAAGTATACTCAATCCTAAGGCTGAATTAGATGTTCCATCAATGAAAGTTGTAAAAATAGAGAAACCAAAGGTAGCTAAGCGTAAAAATGGAGAAAACATAAAACAGTGGCTTGTAGAAATGTTTTCGAAGGAATTGCAAATTTCAGTAAAGGATCTTGATTTAAATACACCTTTTGGAGAATTTGGTGTAGATTCTGTAATTATTGCTGAGCTGGTATCAAAGATTGAAGAAAAAATAAATGATCACTTAGAGCCATCAATATTAATAGAATACCCTACTATAAATAGTTTGAGTGAGCGTATAGATTCCGATTATAAACTAGATGAAGATATTGCATGTGATGAAGAAATCATAAGCGATGAATGCATTGAAAATGATGAAGAAAAAGAATTTTCTCCTCTTGAAATTAGGAGGGATGATGATTTTATGGAGAATAAGTGGCTAAATGTAAATACTAATTTAGACAAAAATAATAATATGAGTAATAAGGTTGCCATAATAGGAATTGCATGTCATTTCCCAGAAGCAAAAAATAAAGAGGAATACTGGAACAACTTAGTAAATGGGGTTTCATGTATAAAAGAGGTCCCTTCAGCAAGATGGGATGTTGAAAAGTTCTATAGTACTGAGTATGAGGATGGAAAAAGTATCAGTAAGTGGGGAGGATTTATTGAAGATATTGAATATTTTGATCCAGATTATTTCAATTTAAAGCATGAGATTGCCCCACATATTGATCCACTTGTACGTCAGTTTATGGAGGTTGGAATAGAATGTCTGCGTGATGCTGGGTATGAGAATAAGGAACTTTCAAATAAAAGAATAGGAGTTTTTGTTGGTTCAAGAGTTTCAAACTATTCACAAGGCATTGATTATGCTAAAGCTGATACTATTGTTGGTATCGGACAGAACTTCATAGCAGCACATTTAGCTCACTTTTTAAATCTTAAAGGACCAAACCTTGTTGTTGATACAGCTTGCTCTTCTTCATTGATGAGTGTAAAACTAGCTTGCAAAAGTTTAGAATCAGGGGAATCAGAAATGGCAATTGCCGGTGGGGTTGATATATTATTAGATGAAAAACCTTATTTAATGTTTAGTAAAAGCCGTGCTATTTCACCTGATGGTAGATGTTTTACATTTGATGAAAATGCAAATGGTTTTGTACCAGGTGAGGGTTGTGGAGTTGTGTTATTGAAATCCTTGGATAAGGCAATTGAAGATGGTGATCATATTTATGCTGTTATTGAAGGGGCTGCGGTTAACAATGATGGTCATACAATGGGCATTACAACGCCAAATCCTGAGGCACAGAAGGAAGTAATTAAAATGGCTATAGAGAACGCAAACATTCCAGCATCTCATGTTTCCTATATTGAGGCTCATGGAACTGGAACGAAGATAGGTGATCCTATTGAATTGAAAGCTTTAACCAATGTTTTCCGAATGAATACAGATAAAAATGAATTCTGTGCAGTAGGAAGTGTAAAAACTAATATAGGGCATTTATTAAGTGCTGCAGGTATTGCAAGTATTATTAAAGTTGCACTCTCTATATATCATAAGAAACTACCGCCTACACTTAATTGTTCTAATCCGAATCCACGTTTTGATTTCAAGAATTCTCCTTTCTATGTAAATACAGAATTGAGAAACTGGATTCCTATAGGTGATTTCCGTTATGGAGGAATAAGTGGATTTGGTTTTGGTGGTACTAATGTTCATATGATACTCTCTGATGCTCATCATTCTTTAGTTAAAGGTGTAAAGCGAAAACCGCTAGGGGAGTTAAAGTTAAACAGAAAATTTTTCTGGGTTGAAAAGAAAAGTGAGAGAGTTTCTGAAAATATAAAACATAACGACAATCGGATGACTTCTATGCTTACCCTTAAGAGTATAGACTCTAATGAAGATTAGAATTTAATAGGTGAATTAAATACACATAAGATAAACGGCTCTTCCGCAAATATATAAACTTAATTTGTAGTATTACTTTTGCATTAAAAGAACTTTAAAATTTAAAAAAATTGAAAATGAGACTTTTATGACTTATGTATTTGAATGGAAGAGCCAAATAAACTTTCATTAAAAATAAAGTAAAGTATAAATGGAGATATCTGATGGAAAGAAAAAAAATCATTAAATTTGAGACAAGAATAAATAACGAAGATTATATCGTTCGTGACCACCGTGTACATGATGTAAGAATTATGCCTGGAGTCACATTTTTGGACCTGATTTTTAGAATGTTAAGAGAAAAAGGATTTGATACAACTAAAGCTGAACTTGGTAATATCCTTTTTAAAAAACCTATTGTTACTTCAAATGAATTTGATAAGAAGATAATTTTATCCATGATAGAGAATAAGGGTTCTTGGAATATTAAAGCAGAAAGTCAAGCTATTATTGGTGGAAAAGTTGTAGATGAAGAGATAGACCTTAATTTAGAATGTGAGTTAACTTTTACTAATAATAGATCTCCTCTAAAAATTAATATTAAAAAATTAATAGGTGAAGCAACATCTGTTATGCCTATTGATGAAATGTATGCTTTTACTAGAGGCATCATGATAAATCATTATGAATTTATGAAATGTCTAGGAAAAATTTATCATGGTAATGACTACTTGTTAGGTGAAGTCAGTTTAAGTGAGCTTGGACAGCAATATCTTCAGTACTCATATCTTCACCCTGCGTATCTGGACTGTTCAACAATTATCCCTGCTATTTATCATGAAAAAAGTTTAAAAGCAAGTAAACCATATATACCCCTATTTATTAAGAAATTCAGTGCTTTTAAGTCAACAGGAAAGGTATGTTACATACTAGCCTTTAAAAAGAATCAATTTAGTTCTTCAGAGGACATAAATTATAGTAGCTATTTACTTCTTGATGAAGAGGGAAATGAAGTTGCGACTATTGACCGATTAGCAGCTAAACAAATAAGATCCGAAAATTTAATAAAAAATCTTGAAATGGAGTCGAAGGTGGTTAACAAAAGTATGAATACTCAATCCCCTATTGAAACAAAAAAAGAAAAAGTTCAATCTCCTATCAAGCAAACAAAAGAGAAAGTGTCAATTGAAACTATTTGTAAGGATATAGCAATAATGGTTGGAAAGATGCTTTCAAAGGATGGTACTTCATTAGATATAGAAACTGGTTTTTATGACTTAGGGCTTGATTCCACACAACTTCTAAAAATAGTTAAAAATTTAGAAAATCAATTAGGTGTTCAGCTTTATCCAACTTTGCTTTTCGAATACAGCAATATTCTTGAACTTTCAAATTATATTTTTAAAAATTACGCTGATAACTACAATTCTGAAGATGGAGAAACCACACAAATCAGCGAAGATGGAAAAGATGAAACTATTTTTGGAAAACAGATTATGGTCAATGAGGAGATGGAAAATTTAAATCCAGAACTTCTTGCAGAAAAAGTTATCTGCTTGTTTGTAAGAGATAAGAAAATTGGTGAACTATTTAGAGAATATGTTGAGAAGAGTGGAAACGCCAAAATAGTTTTAATCAGACCAGGAGAAAGGTTTCAGAAGATTCAAAATGATAACTATTTTATTAATTCAGCATCAAGTGAAGATTATAAGAAACTTTTTGAGACTCTGCAAAATAACAAGGTTACCATTGACAAAGTAATTCATTATTGGGGAGATAGAGAATCTGATTTAAATGAAGATAACGTGAAAGACATTATAAGGGAAAGTGTTTTATCTTTAACTTTTCTTTCTCAAGCTATAATGACTATAAAAAAGGAATGTGAATTATTATTTGTTTTTAATGAGGGAAGTAATGGGCTTTCCAATCCTCTGTATAAAGCGGTACAGGCCTTTGCATATTCACTTGCTTTTGAAAATCCAAAATTTATTTATAGTTCAATGGAAATTTCAAAGGAATTAAAAATTGACAAAAACCTTCCCGAGTTGATTTTGAAAGAGTTTTATTACAACTGGAAGAAAGGACAATTTATTCGACTTGATGCCACTAAACGTTATGTTAGAAAGACAGTAGTGGTTGATGAACCAGCTGATTTAGAAGAAGGAATTAAGATAAAACAAAATGGTGTATATCTTATTACTGGTGGAGTCGGGGGATTAGGAGTTATTTTCTCAAACTACTTGGCAGAACGATATAAAGCTCGTTTAATACTGGTTGGTCGGTCAGAAATGGATGCTGAAAAGGGAAAGATAATTTCATCATTAAAAGAGCTTGGAGGAGATGCAATTTACCTGTCTTGTGATTTGAGTGACAAAGAGGCTGTTGAGGAGATTATTGATAAATCTATTAAAAATTTTAGTAAAATTGATGGCGTTTTTCATGCAGCAGGAATCAATCGTGATGCTTTTGTTATTGAAAAAAGAGAGGAAGATATACGAGCTGTATTAGAGTCTAAGATTTTCGGAACGCTGAACCTTGATGAAGCTTTAAAGGAATTAAATATTGATTTTTTTGCCCTTTTTTCTTCAATATCTGGAGTTTGGGGAAATATGGCTCAAAGTGATTATGCTTATGCAAACAGCTTTTTAGATTTCTTTGCAAGTTATAGAAATGTTTATAAAGTTCAAGGACAAAGACATGGAAAAACAATATCTATCAATTGGCCGCTTTGGGCGCAAGGTGGGATGCATGTAGATACCGAAACTTTAAAATTAATTGCTGAGCGAAGTGGAATGACTCTTCTGGAAAGTGAAGCAGGTATTAAGGCTTTTGAAACAGCTCTTCAGATGGGCGAAGAAGGACTGCAGGTTCTTTTTGGTAGAGTAGATAAAATAAAATCTACTTTGTTTAACTTAAAACTAGAGGAATCGGTTTTAGAAAAAGATATAGAAGCTGATATAGATGAATTCTCTTCTACTCTAAAAGAAATAGAACAAGATTTAAGTGCAATTGAGGTATCAGAATGCAGAGACGATGAGATTGCTATTATTGGGTTAAGTGGACGCTATCCCAAAGCTGATACTTTAGAAGATTTCTGGAATATAGTTAGTGAAGGGCACAACTGTGTTGAAGAAGTTCCGCCAAACCGTTGGGATGTTAGTTCTGTGTTCGATGAAAAGGTAGGGAAAGAAGGAAAGACCTACTGTAAATGGGGATCATTTATTGATGACGTTGAAAAATTTGACCCACTTTTCTTTGCTATATCACCACTTGATGCGGAAAATATGGATCCACAGTCAAGGCTTTTATTAGAAACTTCTTGGCATACAATAGAGGATGCAGGATACACGCGACGTTACCTTGCAGAGAAGGAAGTTGGCGTTTATATAGGAATAATGAATGATGACTTTACATGGAATGCTGCTGAAGCCTCAGGTAGGACAGGTAAGTATTTCAATCAAGGAAGTTGTGCTTATGATATGGCTAATAGAATTTCATATTTTATGAATCTAACTGGCCCAAGTTTGACTGTAGAGACAGCATGTTCTTCTTCGTTAACTGCTATTCACATGGCACGGATGGCAATTTTAAACGGTGAGTGTGATCTTGCTTTAGCCGGCGGTGTTAATTTAAGCTTGAATAAAAATAAATATATAACACTTAGTAATATGGGAATAGTTTCCCTAGATGGAGTAGAAAAAACATTTGATAAAGATGCGAATGGCTATATTCCAGGTGAAGGTTGTGGCATGGTTATGCTAAAACCTTTGAAAAAGGCAATAAAAGACAAAGATAATATTTATGCTGTGATTAAGGGCTCAGCAATAAACCATTCTGGTACTGGATCAGGACACTTTGTACCAAATTTAAAGTCCTTAGTTAAAGTAATGGACAAGTGTATTAGGCAGTCAAATGTTAACCCTCGACATATTTCCTACGTAGAAACACATGGAGCGGGAACATCCCTTGGAGATGCGCTAGAGGTTCAGGCGTTAAAGAACGCATTCTCTCAATTTACTGAAGAGAAAAAATATTGCGCATTAGGTTCTAAGGCCAATTTAGGACATCTTGAATCTGCATCTGGAATTTGTTCGCTGACAAAGGTAATTTTGAGTATGAAAAATAATAAAATACCTATGTGTGCGAATGTTAAAGAGTTAAATCCTTCAATTATGCTTAGCGATTCACCATTTTTTATTCCGTATGATACACAAGAATGGACATCCAAGAAAAAATATGCAGCCATAAATTCTTTTGGTGTAGGAGGAGCTAATTGTTTTATGATACTACAGGATGTTCCGGTGATTAAATCAACAGAAGAAGAAACTAATAAAAGAGAAGTTATTCTATTTTCTGCTAAAGAAAAAAGTAGCCTAAAAGAATATGTGAAAAAAATGATGGATTTCATTATTAGTGAGGAAGAGATTGAAAAGGCAACTTTAAAGGAAATAGCCTACATGACACAAATAGGACGTGAAGGAATGGATCATAGAGTAGCATTTATTGCTACAGATAAGGCGGCACTCTTTTCATTGCTTAGTCGATATTATGAAGGAGAGCTAGGAAATGAAAAAGATATTTTTCAAGGGCATCGTAAAAACAGAGACAATCATTTTCTTGTTGTTGGAGATGATGGCGAAGCTGTAATAGAGTTCTTAATTAAGAGCAAAAAAGTGGAAAAGTTAGCTAGACTATGGGTAGATGGTATTGAGATTAATTGGGATGTTTTGCATGAGGAAGAAAGACCATTAAAAAAATCTATTCCTGTATATCCATTTGATAAAATGCTATGTGTAAATGAACATATTAAGAATTCATTAATTTATAACAGTGTACAAAAAGTTGAAAAGGCTACTATAAACGTTGAAGAGAAAAAGATTGAAACTATACAAGTAAAAACAACGAAAAAAGACGATTTAAAGAATCTTACTGTTGAACTGTTAAAAGATATTGTTTCTAGTGCCACTAAAATTCCATTGACAAAAATAGAAGAAGACGAGGTATTTGAGAGTTTTGGTATTGACTCAGTTATGTTTATGAATTTAATTCGAATGCTTGAAAATTATTATGGAGAATTGTCAAAGGCATTGTTGTTAGATTATTCAACAATATCTCAACTATCTGATTACTTTATCAAGGAGCATTATGAGCTAACGGTTAAAAATGTTGAGGAAATGGTAAGGAATAAGGTAAAAGTATAGTTTTAAAAAGTACAAGGATAAATCAATAATGATACTTATGTGAACAGATAAAGTCATGAAGGGGGGTGATTTGTGGGAGCTTAGAGGTGATATGAATATAATGGTTAATTAAGGCTATAACTTGAAGTTTTAAGTCTCGCAAGTAGAAATATCATGTGGATATATAATAAATCGTCGGACCTGCGAGCGGTCATTGCTAAAAAATATAATATTTTGGAGGTTCATATGTCAAAGATTAATTATAATATTAGCGCATTTAGTGGTGAGCAGAAAAAGTTTTTTAAAGAAATGATTTCTTATGTTTCAGAACATATTGTTGATTTTAAGTTTTTTGATAACGAGGTTGAAATACAACTTCAGGATGAAAAGTATTTGGATATAGTATTGAAAAATATTAATCAATTAAGAGATATGATAAACTCAAATGAATTAAAAAAAGGGCAAGAACTGAAAATCAAAACAATATATAAAAATTCTAATAAGGACACGATAAATAAGGAACCTATATTTGAAACTCTAATAGAACAAGGTGATGTTATTCAGATAATGCCTGGAATTTTTGCTTATAGTGGTCTATTTAAAAATGTCTATGGATATTTTCTTAAAAAGGTAAGAGAATTTATAAAGATTGAGTTCCCTGAGCACAAGGATATACAATTCCCAAAGCTTTACCCTTTGAAACAATTTGAACAAGGGGGTTATTTTGATAACTTTCCGCATCATATAATGTTTCAGTCGGTACTTAGAAATGATATTAATACTATCAATGATTTTTCCAAAAACGGAGTAACTGACGATTTTCTAAAAAATATCAAAACACCCACATCAGTACTTAAAAATGCCTCTTGTGTTCCTGTATATTCATTAATTGCTGATAGTACAATTCTTGAAAGCGAAGGCTTAAAATCCTTTTTTGTTAAGGGAAAATGTTTTAGAAATGAGGGAGCTAATATAACAGAACTTGCTCGACTTAATGAGTTTACGATGGCCGAGTTCGTATTTATTGGAACGGATGAACTTATAGGTAAAGCAATAGAAAGATCTAAAAAACTATGGTATTTTTGGAGTGATGTATTTAATTTGGATTGTAGCATTGAAACAGCAAATGATTCTTTCTTTGCAGGAAACTATAATAAGTTAAAGTATTTTCAGCTTTTAGGTAATTCAAAAGAAGAATTTAAGATTCTTTTACCACATTCAAATACATATATTGCAGCATCTTCTGCGAATTACCACAGAACTCACTTTACTAAACGTTATAATATAAAGAGTGATCAGGGCTTTAGCCATTCTTCATGCTTCGCTTTTGGTATTGAACGTCTGGCATATGCATTGTTATGTCAAAAAGGAATTGATGTATCCCGCTGGGACAAAGAAACCCTAGCAGAAATTGAAAAGTATGTTTCGATAAAAAAGTAAGTTGATTTAGAGAGGGATTATAATGAGTAGATGTAAAAAGTGTGTTATGCCTGTGGTAGAAGACAAAATAACGCTTGATCAGCATGGAGTTTGCAACGTTTGTAATGATTACAATGAATTTATTAGTAATGAAAAAAACCAGACATTAATAAAACGGGATAAAGAAGTTTTGCTTAAAAAGATAGAAATGTCAAAGGGAAAAGACAGTAAATATGATTGTATGGTTGGAGTATCTGGTGGCAAGGACAGTTTAATGACATTGTATATTGCCAAAAAAGAGTTAAACCTTAATCCCCTAGCTGTTTTTATTGATAACGGATTTGGACTTCCAGAGATGTATGAAAATAATAAAAATGCTGCAGATATTTTGGGTGTCGACCTTTTGATTTACCGTTCCAATGTATATCAGAAGATTTTTAAATATCTCTTAGCTACAAAGAAGCCTATCTATTATTGTAGGCTTTGCCATAGTATCCTTGACCTACATCTCAGAGAAATTGCAAGGCAAAATAGTATTAATATGATTCTTGGGGGATACACAAAGGGTCAGGAATATCTCAAGCACACAGAACTTTTTTCAATTTATAAAATTTCTGATGAAAATGTTAATAATGAGTTGGCAAAAAATGATGAATTTTCAGAAATTGCTGAAGTGTTAAAGAATTCAGCAGTCTATTTTTATAAGAATTTTGGGGACATCAAGACACTATCACCATTTTCTTTTATTGATTATAATGAAGCAAATATTATAGAATTGCTAAAAAAGGAATTGAAATTTAAGATGCCGGCTGTTAGTTGGCCTAAAGATTCCACTAATTGTTTTTTCAACTTTGTATCTCAAAAGTTAGCTGTAGATCATTTTGGCTTTTCTCAGCATGAAGTTGAGTTAAGTACTCTTGTTAGGAGAAACGAAATGACAAGAGAAAGAGCTCTTGAATTGGTAAATACAGAAATTTCAGAAGAGTACTTGCAAATCAGTCTTGATAAACTTGGATATAAATATTCTGAGTTAATATAGTAAAAGAATTAAAATAAGGAGAGGAATCATGAAAAAAATTGTTGTGATCGGCAATGGAAAAATGGCTATTGACTGTATCAAAATATTGCAAGAACAGCAACAAGCAGAAGTTGTTTTGGTGGTTGGAGATCCAGAAAATGTATCAGCTAAAATGCTTCAGGCATACTGCGAAAATAATAGTATTCCTCTGGTAGAATCTTCAAAAATAAATTCATCTTCGGTACTAGATAGAATTCGTGAATCCGGCACAAATTTAATATTTAATATTAATAGTTACAAAATTATAAAGAAGGATTTAATGAATATTCCTGAATACGGAGTGATTAATTTCCATAACGGTCCGCTTCCAAAATATCGAGGGGTAAATATTTGTTCTTGGTGTTTAATAAATGGAGAAAAGGAGCATGGAGTCGCTTGGCATTATGTAGATGATGGTGTTGATACAGGAAATATAATTGGGGTGAGGTTATTTAAGGTAGAAGAAAATGCGACAGCAATATCCCTTATTATGAAATCTATTAACGAGGGAATTCTTCTCTTTAAAGAAATTGTTCCAAATATAATTAATGATAGAGTTAAACCTATAGTTCAAGATGAAAGTAAGGCTTCCTATTATAGTAAGAAAGATATTCCTTTTGAAGGAATGGTAAATTATGAGTGGGATTTTCAAAGAATTGATTCATTTATACGAGGGCTCTGTTTTTATCCCATGAAAAACGATTTTGTCTATCCTTCTTCTACTTTTAACGGAAAAAAATTCTTTTTTAGCTCAATTAGGAAAGAATCTAGCAATGAACAAAAAGTAAAAGGTGGGACAATAGTTAAAATCGACGAGTCTAGAATGTATTTTAGTATATCAGATTCAATAATATCAGTAAACCAGTTGTTCAACAGTGATTTAAAAAAGATAAAGATAAATGAGTTTGTAAAAGAATATGGAATTGTTGAAGGACAAATACTTGGAAAATAAAATGAAAAAGGAGAAAGATTAAAATGACTATTTCAGCAGTTGTAACAGGTGTAGGTAGATACCTTCCGAAAAGAGTTGTTGACAGTAAAGAGGTAGAAGACATGGCTGGATTCCAAAAGTTTGGAATCCGTAATGGTATGGTGAAATTATTTACTGGAGTTGATAAACGTCACTATGCTGCAGAGGATGAACATTGCTCTGATATGGCTATAGAAGCCTCAAAAGAAGCTTTAAAAAGTTCTGGACTAAAACCAGAGGATATTGATGTTGTAATATTTTGCGCTATTACACAGGACTTTGCTGAGCCAGCTACAGCTAATATTATACATGGTAAGTTGGGTACTATTAACGCTCATTGTTTTGACGTAAAAAATGCGTGTAACGCTTTTGTTAATGGCATTGATTTAGCAGATAGTTTAATTAGAAGCGGTAAGGCAAAACATGTTCTTATAGCTTCAGGTGAAGTACCTTCACGAATGATTAAGTTTAATTGCGAAACAAGAGAAGAGTTGGAAAGAAAGAATGCTACCCTTTCTGTTGGTGATGGCGGAGTTGCTTTTGTTTTATCAGCTATAGAAAATACCAATCGTGGAATTGTAGATACTCATTTACTATCTATGGGCCAGTACTGGGATCAAAACGTAGTTTGGGGAGGAGGGGTAAGATTCCCTAGAGATACGGATAAGTTCTATTTAAGTGGCGAGACAAATAAGATTATTAAAGACAATTATGAAACAGCTCCGGTTTTCTTCAAAGAATGTATAGAAAAAACAGGATGGGAAGTTGATTCTGTAGACTTTTTTATCTTATCTCAGGTAACGAAATATCTGCAGAAGGAAATGTGTCGTTCACTCAATATTCCACAAGAAAAAACTATATCCATCATTGAGAAAATTGGAAATACATGTGCTGGTGGTGTGCCTATGGCTATGTATGAAGCAGCGACACTTAGTAAAATAAAACCTGGGGATCGTGTAGTTATAATTGCTACAGCAGCAGGTTATAGTATGGCTTGTATCTGTTTAGTTTGGTAAAATACAAAATTATGGAGGGAAAAATGAATAATAAATTAGAAATAAAGGAAATCATTGAACTTTTAAAAGGTAATATAGAATCTATAAAGGATATAGAAATTGAAGGTGACACACCTTTAGTTAACTCGGGACTTATTGAATCTTTTGATCTAATTAAAATGCTTTCGGTTTTTGAGCAGAAATACGACATTGCCCTAGAATTGGAGAATATAGATTTTGCTAGATTCGCTACTCCTTCATCAATAGTAAGCATGCTAAATGAAATGATGAATTAGAGAGAGGTTAACTATGAGTATGAACAAGTTATTAAATGATAAAATGACAAACAAAATAGAGTATCTTGCAACGGATACAATGCCACATTTGCTTGATGAGGTTTGTGCGAAAAATTCAAAAAAAGAAGCTCTTATATTTGATGAAGAACACTTTACGTTTGAAGAATTTCACGAAATTTGTGTAACTCTTGCAAAAAACTTACGAAAACTTGGTATATCAAAAAATCACAAGGTAGCAATAGTATTACCAAACTGTAAGGAATTTATTTTTCTTTATTTTGCTCTAATGAAAATAGGAGCATGGCCTACTCCTCTTAGTACTCGTTGGGAAGAGCCTGAAATTGCTAATGTTCTAATTGATTGTGACCCTGATGCTGTGATATTTGCGGATCAGATAGGTGTAATTGATTATGTAACTCTATTTGAAAATATAAAGGAAAAGGTTCCTTCTGCACAGAACTGGATAATTAGAAATGAACATCAAGATACTGTAAAGGAAAATTATGTATTACTAAAGGAGCTTTTCAAGCCTGTAGAGGAAGAAATTGAGTTTGAACAAGTTTTTCCACAAGATGTTGCATTATTAGCTTATACATCTGGAACTACAGGTAATCCAAAGGGAGTAATGTCTTGTCACGGAAGTTTAGTTCAAACATCAAAGTTTACCAATGATTATTGGCAAATATCAGGGGATCATGGAATTTCTATAGCTCCACTTTATGCTGCTCAGGGTTTTGTAGCTCTTCTTTGTAATTTTGCAGGAGGAACTAAAACTCAATTCTTATCAACTTTTGATCCAAATCAGATTCTAAAATCTATATCTAAAGGGGAGTGTTCTCTTTTTCATACTCAGCCAACTATGTGGTCACTATTATTTACAACATCAACCTTGAAATTTTGTAGTTGGAAATCTCTGAAAAAGGTTATAGTTTCTGGCGATATTTGTACTCCAGCTCTAGCAAAACAGATTGAAGAGGTAACTGGTTGTATCCTGTTAAACGCTTATGGATTGATTGAAGCAACTGCAACTGTATTGTTAACATTGCCAGGAGACAGTCAGGAGATTAGGCTTAATACTGTTGGACGACCACTTCCAGGAATTGAAGTGAAAATTGTAAATGATGAAAGAGAAGAAGTCCCACATGGGGAAATAGGTGAATTGGCCATTCGTGGATATACTATGATGGGTTACTATAAAAAAGAAGCAGAAACAAAAGCAGTTTTAGATGATGATGGTTGGCTTTATACAGGGGATTTAGCGAGATTCTATGATGATGAAAATGTTACAATTATTGGTAGGAAAAAAGATATGATAATTCGTGGAGGATTTAATATCTATCCTAGCGATATAGAATCAGTAATAAAGACTCACCCAGATATTTATGATGTTTCTGTAGTTGGGAAACGACATAAGGTATTAGGTGAACAAACTGTAGCATTTGTTATACCAAAGGCTGGAAAGCATTTAACGCCAACTGATATAAAAGCTTATTGTACGGGGAAAATTGCCAACTATAAAATACCAGATATTGTGACCTTTATTTCGCAGTTGCCTATTATTTTATCAGGAAAAGTAAAAAAGAATGAATTAAAAGATTGGGCTGAAAATGGAGTTCCTGAAAATGAAAAATTTTTATTTGAATGAGGTGTAAAGTATGGATACTAAAATAACATATGAAGGTTTTGTAAAATTTATTTCAAAGAGGTTTAATGTTTCTATTGATAAAATAACAAAAGAAACTTCTTTTATTAATGATTTAGGAATGGATTCTCTCTCCACCTATGCATTAATTGGTGATATTGAAAATGAGTTTAATATTAAAATGAATGTAGAACTAGATGATTTGATGGAAATTTCAACTATTGGACAGGCGTATGATTTTTTTAAGTAGACAGGAGAAGAATCAATGAATGTAAAGGGGAAAAAGTATCTTTTATTAGAAAACAATCTATCCATTGAAGACATTAGATATAAGGCGTATAACAACATTCATCGTCCTGATTGTCCTTCAGACAACTATATAGCTAGTAGATCAAGAGGTACAAAAATTGTAAGAAGAGAAGATGGGTATGATGTTATTGGTTGGCAAAGAACCAATACGAGAATGCAAAAAAGAGATATTGATTTATCGGTAATAATTACTTTGTCGCTCGATAACGATAAGGTTATTAGAAGTATTCACCTTGATCCTAATTTCACTGGTAGTATGGGTATTGTATGTAGCTATAAATATCTTACTATGATTCTACAAAAAAGACTAATTGGACTGAAGCTTGATATAGAGAATCTTTCTTATTTTTCAGTAAAGAATCTTTATTGTTTTCATTTCCAAGAAATATTATTAGGTGCTATGTCCTTTGTGGAGCAATTCAAAACTCAAGATAAGGAGGAATTTGATGAGGTTGAAACTTCTGAAGGTTCTTATTATGACGATGGGAATTTTAATCAGTGTAGCACACAACAATTTAGTAATGGATTTAGGGTGAATTGGGAGTTAATTATATCAGATTACAAAAAACATATTAAGTACGGAGCTAACGGAGGTGTTGAAAAAGTATCTGATTTAAATCTTTGCTTCCGATATACAGACTCAGAAGGAAAATGTGGGGAGTTAACTGAAACTATATCAGCTGATACTAACAAAGCGTTTATTGAAAAACTTTTCAGATTTTTTGCTCCTATTGCAGATAAGCTATCTAAAGAAATAAGCATATGTAATAATATGCCTTATTACAATACAAATACTCATGTAGGAACATTAATGAGTTTAATATTACAAGGTATGGCGGGATCAATATTCTCCCAAAACTACACGTACATTCAACATGTTATAAAAGCGCTACAAAGACCTAATGGAAAACCTTTATGTGTGGGTGTTTCTAATGATCCGGAAGAAGCAAAAGAGTTTTTTGAAGGCTTTGAAATGAAGTATCTATACTAAAGATAACATTATAGGAAACTGGTGAATAGTGTTAACTATTTTAAACCATTAGTTATTCTGGTGTGAAACAATAAGGCTGTAACAAATCGTTGGAGCTAAAAAATCTCCAAATCAATGATGAAATGAGATTAGCGTTTTATTTTATCATTGAAAGGAGATTTATATTGAATAATAAAGGCAATAATTCCATATAAGTAATGAAAGGCTAATGTATTATATTTTTAATTAAACTTGCATAAAATCATAAAATTTGTTAAATTAGTATAATATTTTAAATATAGGAAAAAATATAAATTTTAATAGGAGAGTTAACTATGAATGAGAAACTTACTAGAAAATTTGGGTTTATAGCAATATTGATAGGTACATTTTTAGCTCAGTTAGATACAACTATAATAAATATTGCTTCACCTAAAATCGGAGAGTATATGAATTCATCTATAAATACCACTAGTTGGATTGCTAGTATATATGCTTTGGCCTTAGGTGTTTTGATGGTAACAGCTGCTAAGATTGCTGATCAGTTTGGACGAAAGAAACTTTTTTTAATAGGTTTAGCTATATTTACCCTTTCATCTTTACTTTGTGCTAGTTCTGAAACAATAGGAATGCTAATATTGTTTAGAGCTATTCAGGGTATTGGTGCGGCGATTATAACTCCAGTAGTTATACCTATGGCAGTAGAAATCTTAGGAAAAGAGAAATATGCTTTAATTGCTGCAGCATTTGGTGCAACGGCGAGTTTTGCAGCTTCTTTTGGAGCTCCAGTAGGTGGTTTTATAGTAGAGTATTTTAGTTGGAAATGGATTTTCATAATTAATATTCCATTAGGACTAATAGCTATTTTTATTACTGTATTCTTAATTAAAGAGTCCTACGACGAAACAACATCTAAAGAAGTTGATTTTATTGGTATTGTGTTACTTACTTTAGGATTGAGTTTATTTGTTTTAGCGCTCATAAAAACTGGCGATTATGGAATAACATCATCAAGGATAATTTCAATGTTAGTAGGAAGTTTTGTACTTTTAGGTTTCTTCTTTTTCGCAGAAACAAAAGTAAAGGCACCAATGATAGAACTAAAATTTTTTAGGGAAAGAAACTTTAGGAATTCAGTTATTTGCATGGTATTTTTGGGTATTGCGCTATCACCTTCTCTATTTTTGTTAAACTTTTTTATGAACAATATTCAAGAAGTCTCGAATTTGAAAATTGGAGTGACACTATGTGTGTTATCCATTGCCTCTATGATAGCCTCTATAATAACTCCCAAGTTCTACCAAAAGGTGGGTTATAGGCTATTTATCATAATCTCAATGTTGGGATTTGTAGCAGGGAACTATTTGTTATCACAGTTAACACCTAATACACCTCAAAGTAAAATTATTGCTATTTTAGTAGTACTAGGTATAGCAATGGGATGCGGTGCTCCAGCGTTAGTTGGGGGTTCAGTACACTTTTTAGAAAAAGAAAAGATAGGTATTGCATCAGGTGTAATCAATATGTCAAGGCAGATAGGGGTATTACTGGGTATAGCTATATTTGTAACTGTGTTAAATAATTCAGTTGATTCATATTTTGATTTAGGAAAGAAAAGTTTTATAAGCAAGATACAGGCTTCAACAAAATTACAACCTACTAAGAAAGCTGATATGATTAATAATGTAAGTCAGTTGACGCCAAAATCAGATAAGACAGATAAAATTGAAGTACTACGGGAAATAGACTCTGAAAAAGAAGATGAATTGAAAAAAACAAGCTCCGATAAAAAAATTGAGGTAGAGGCAATGTTTAATGCGGAGAAAGAGGAAATTTCCAAGTTGATTGATTATGGAACATTAACGCTAAAAACTAAAAGTTCTGAAGCGTTTGATTTTACCTTTAAGAGCTCTTGCATACTACTTATATTTTCGTTATTTTTTGCATTTAATACTGGCAGAAAACAACCTAAGCATAAAGAGGCGAATAATATAGTTGACGTAGAGTAGAGGGTTAAGCCAGGCATATAACATAGATATTGGCAAATATAAAAGAAGATTTGCTTTCAGTAAAAGCAGTTTTGTATAGAAAAAAGGCGAATGAATTATAATTGAATTAAATATGATGACAATCTTTCGTGTTTATTTTTGTTTGGTTAGAGATTCAATTATAACACGAAGGGTTGCATTAAAGGTTTATGAAAGACTATGGAATAATAAAATTTTAATCAATCCATAATTGGAAGTACCTTGTATATTGTTACAGTTATCTTTGATAAAAATTTGCCTAATGGTATTTTGTTTAATTTTACCCACACAAATATGGTATTCTCCTCCACTACGTTTAAATTTTGTGTAGATACATGTATTAATTCATAATGGAGGAAAGTATAGAAGCCTAACGGCTAAAAGTTAGGGTAGTCAATACTTGTGGAATTCCGCAAACAGCTACGCTAACATAAGAATTAGGGAGGGTCTAATAATGGGAATAAGAGAGTTTTTATTAAGTGGTGAAACTGAAGGAGGAAGAAGGTTTTATAGAAAAATGTTAAAATGGCTGGATAGTCCTTCAAGACTAAAATACGACGATCCAGAGATGTTACTAAGGGGTTCAGGAATACAGCCTGGTCAAACAGTCCTAGAGATTGGGTGTGGATCTGGTTTTTTTTCCATACCTGCTTCGAGAATGTTGGGTAGTGAAGGGAAACTTTATTCTACAGACATTAATTCTGTAGCTGTTGAAGAAACACAAAGAAAAGTTGATGAATTAAATATCAAAAATGTTATAGTCAAAAAGGATGATGCCATGAATTCCTCCTTTGAAGATTCTATGTTTGATTTAGTTCTTCTTTATGGTGTTGTACCAGCTCCAGTTATTTCTATGAAGGAAATCTCAAAGGAAATTTGTAGAGTCTTAAGACCTGGTGGTGTTCTTGCAATTTGGACTAAGGTGCCGCTGTGGTCACCACGTGATGCAATAAGACACGCTTCCTTCGAAGAATTGGATAAACTTAATGGAGTTTTTCGTTTGAGGAAAATATAAGATATGTATTTATTTAAGAGGCTGAGCAATATAGCCTCTTTTAAATACACTTAGCATGGAAGTGAGCCTATAGTCAAGAATCCAAACTCTATGGAAATATTTATAGTTATCTTTAAGCAGTATTTGAATTGGAGCTGTTTCATTAGTATCTAATTAGAAATTTTGATTGAAACAGAATAATTGAATCTAATGGTGAGAAAGTTCCAATTATTTCGTAATCATTAGATATAGTTAAGATAATTATAAATTTTTCAGTATAATTGAATTTCTGTTTATTTTGCGATATGTTGGAATTGTAACAAATAGATTGAATCTATTTGTTACAATATTTTATTAAAACTATCTATTGAATTTAAATGATTAAAAATTTTGAATTTCAAGTATTTCGCGTAAACTTTGAGAGTAATGATCTAAAATTAAAAGAATAATTTCAAAATGATGTTAGGATGGGACAATCAATGGAATCAACATACGATTTGTATATAATAAAAACAAAATATATGCAATTTTGTAATTATGCTTATTTAGGAATAGATAAGTCTACTAAAGGCGCATTTGTTGTTGATCCTTCTTGGGATTTGTCACAAATGCTAGAAATATTGTATAAGAATGATGCTGAGTTAAAGAAAATATTGCTTACGCATTCGCATTTTGATCATACTAACATGGTAACGAAAATAGTTAACAACTTCAATTCGGATGTATATATGTCAAAAAATGAAGTTGAATACTATGATTACAAATGTGCAAATTTAAAATGTGTAGAGGATATGGAGGTAATAAGTCTTGGGGAAACAAAGATAAAGTGCTTAGTTACACCAGGACATACAAAGGGAAGTACCTGTTATTGGACTGGAAATAACTTATTTACAGGAGATACTATATTTATAGAAGGTTGTGGACTTTGTAATGAAACAGGTGGATCAGCGGAAGACATGTATTATAGTATTAATAGATTAAGTAAGATTATACCTTTAAATATACACGTATATCCAGGACACTCTTTTGGTGAACCACCAGGAAAAGATATAGGTTCTTTGAAAGAAACAAATATATATTTTCAAATTTATGATATAGACAAATTTGTAAGATTTAGAAATAGAGAAAATAACAGTAGAACATTAAATCTGAAACAGGTTTGACTGTAAAATTGTAGGACTATTATGGAGGAGGTAAGCAGTGGGGAAAGAATTAGTTTTTATGTTTTCAGGTCAAGGATCCCAGTATAATAAGATGGGTCTAGAATTGTATGAAAATAGTGAAAGTTTTAGAAATTGGATGAATAAAATGGATAAGTTTTTTTACAACTTAACAGGAAAGTATAGTATAGACAGATTATATTATAGTGATAGTAAGGAATATAGATTTGATGATATATTTTACACACATCCTACAATATTCATGGTTCAATATGCACTAGCGCAAACTATGATAGAAAATGGAATATATCCTAAGTATTTGCTAGGGGTGAGCTTAGGGGAATATGTATCAATGGCGGTATCAGGGGTATTGAATGTTGAATCGGTTTTGGAACTCATAGTTATACAAGTGGATTTGTTAAAGGAAACTTGTGAAGATGGTGCAATGATATCTATATTAGATAATGTGAAACTATATCACGAGAATAGTGAGCTAAATACTAAGGCAGAGGTTATAGCAACAAATTATGATGGTCATTTTGTAATAGCTTGTAATGATGATGCGGTAGAAGACATTCAAAAGTTCTTGAAAGAAAAGCATATAATTGGGCTTAAATTACCGGTACGTTATGCTTTTCATTCAAGTGGTATTGACAATTTACATTCTCCGTATGCAAAGTATTTAAAAAATATTAAATATAATAAACCAAATATCAATATAATTTCATCAACTAGAGGAACTCTTGTACAAGCCATCGATGATAATTTTTTATGGGATGTCTTAAGGAAACCTATGAATTTTAGAGGTGCAATTAAAACATTACAAAGTATAGGAGAACATATATATATAGATCTAGGAACATCAGGAACACTTGAGAATTTAGCAAAACATATTATGGGGAAAAAATATAATAATAATATTTTATCAGTTATAACCCCATTTGGTAGTGAAGTTAAGAAGTTTAAGCAAGTCAGTGAATACTGTATAGAAAATATATTATAAGGTAAAGAGGTGAAAAGCGGATGAAAGCATATCTGTTTCCAGGACAAGGATCACAATTTATAGGTATGGGGAGGGATTTGTTTAAGGAGTTTCAGGAAATTGTAAAAATTGCAGATGAAGTACTAGGGTATTCTATAGAAGCTCTTTGTTTAGAAGATAAAGATAGGCAATTAGGTATAACAAAATATACTCAACCAGCGTTATACGTTGTAAATGTGTTGTCGTATTTAAAGGCTATTAAGGACAAGAAAGAAAAGCCTGATTTTGTTGCAGGGCATAGTCTGGGAGAGTATAGTGCATTGCAGGTAGCAGGGGTTTTTAGTTTTGAAACAGGATTAAAAATTGTTAGAAAAAGGGCAGAACTTATGAATACAGCTACTGGAGGAGCAATGGCTGCTGTAATAGGTTTAACTGAATACGAGGTTAGGGGTATTATAAACAATAATTTTGATAGTATAGATATAGCAAATCTAAATGCACCAAAACAAATCGTTATATCAGGTCCTGGTGAGGATATTAAAAATGCTAAAGCAATCTTTGAAAAAAGTGGAGCTAGAGCCTATGTAATATTAAAAGTAAGTGGTGCATTTCACTCTAGATATATGAACGATGCAGCAAAGGAATTTAAAGAGTATATTTCTCAATTTGAGTTTTCAACACCATCTATTCCTATAATTTCAAATTTAACAGCAAGACCTTATAAATATTCAGAAATAGTCACTAATATGGTAGGACAAATGGTTGGTAGTGTAAAGTGGACAGAAACGGTGTGTTATCTAATGGGTAAAAAAGAAGATATAGAAATATCACAGCTTGGCCCAGGTAGCGTTATAGAGGGACTGATAAGAACTATAAGGAGAGAGGCAAAGCCATTAATTATTGCAGAAGAGAATGGTGAGGTTCAAGAAAATCAAGAATCTGCGGAGTTAGAAGAAACTAATGAAATAATCAGTTTACTTAAAAATGAACTAGAGGTTATAGAAGATACAGGTGAGAGCACAGCTAAAGATAGAATTGTTAGTGGTGAGATAAAAACCCTAGGAGATTTAGGAAGAAAATTAGGAAATGCTGATTTTAAGAACAGATATGGGTTAAAATATGCATATTTATTGGGGAGCATGAGTGATGGAGTCTCATCAAAGGAACTAGTTATTAAAGCAGGTAAAAGTGGGTGTATGGCGTTTCTGGGGACAAAAGGTATAAGTCTTGAGGAGACAGAAAAATCAATCATATACATTAAAAAAGAATTAAATAATAAGGGAACATTCGGTGTTAACCTATTCTTTGATCCTATAACTCCACAAAAAGAAAAAACATTAGTGGATGTCTTACTAAGATGGGATGTTAAAGTTATTGAGGCATCAGCATATATTACGTTATCCTCATATTTAGTTAAATATAGAATAAAGGGTTTGCGAAAGGATAAACTTGGGAATATAGAGTGTAGAAATAAAGTTATTGCCAAAGTTTCTAGTCCACATGTTGCTAAGATGTTTATGCTTCCGCCACCTAGTAGAGTGATAAGTAAGCTTCTAAAGAATAACGATATAACTGATGAAGAAGCAAAAATGGCTCAACACATCCCTGTAGCTGATGATATATGTATAGAAGGTGATTCAGCAGGATCAACGGAGCAAGGAAACATTTTAAGTCTACTTCCAACAATCCTTAGATTAAGAAATGAGTTAGCTTTAGAGTTTCCTAAAGCTAAAGATATAAAAATCGGTGTAGCTGGGGGGATAGGAACTCCAGAATCTGCCGCTGGAGTATTTTTAATTGGTGCAGAGTTTATTTTAACAGGTTCTATAAATCAATGCACAGTAGAAAGTGGTACTAGTGTTGAAGTTAAGGAATTGCTGCAACAAGTAAACGTAGATGACATAGTATATATACCATCCCTGGAGATGTTTGAATTAGGTCGAAAAGCTCAAGTAATAAAAAAAGGGTCTTTTTTTTCAGCAAGGGTAAATAAATTATATCAATTACTTAAAAATACAAACTCTATAGGACAGTTAGATTGCGAAACTAAGACTCAGCTAGAAGAGAGATATTTTAATAAATCAATTAATGATATTTTGGAAGAATGTAAGAAAAATATTACTAAAGAAGAGTTAGAAATTATAAATAACTGTAGCAATCCAGAAATAGCCTTAGTTTTTAAGTGGTATGTTGAAAATTCAAAAAAGGAGGCAATTAGAGGCGAAAAAAGAAATAAAATAAATTATAACATAAGCTGTAGTCCGGCTCTAGGGGCTTTCAATGAATGGGTTAAAGGAACAGATCTGGAGTTATGGAAAAATAGGAATGTAGATAAAATAGCATTAATGATTATGGATGGAGCAGCAGAAATATTAGAAAGAGCTAACAGTATTTTAACATAGAAAAATATGAGTAAAGAATAGAATTTGAAATTATGAAGGGAATAAGTGCTAATAATTTACTGTAGTTATAGACGTTGATATAAATATGAAAGATACTATGAGGGGGAGGTCAATAAGTTTAAAGAAATATAGTAGCTACAAATGTAGTTAATGGTGATAGGGTTAGAGTTAGTAGGAATATAAAGATTGATATGAATACTTATGGGAACCGTGAAAGAGAAAACTTCATTCACGGTTCCTTAGGAGTATGTTATAAATATATGAAATCAATAATTGATATGATACATTTTTGTTTTATAAATATTTATATAGCTACGTGGTAATTGGAGCAGAAAATTTAGTAATGAAGAGACACAGTATTTTTTAGGTAATAATTTTAGGGGGAGCAATATGCTTGAAATATACATATTAAAAATTGAGAAGGATTTATGTAAGAGTGATTTCGACAGGTTACTAGGGTTTGTGCTAAAAGATAAAAAGGAACGGATATGTCGGTTCCATAGGTTTGAAGATTCTCAAAGGACTCTTTTAGGAGATATTTTGGCGAGATACCTAATATGCAAAAAGACAGGAGTTAAAAATGAACATTTGATTTTTGAAAAAAATGAATATGGTAAGCCAGTCTTGGTTAAACCCTGTGGAATTTATTTTAATATATCTCATTCAGGAAACTGGGTAGTTTGTGCTATTGATGATACACCAGTTGGTGTAGATGTTGAGACAATAAAAGAGATTGACTTAAAAATCGCAGAGAGATTTTTTTCAGAATATGAATATAATGCAATAGTTAACCAACCGAAAGAACTGATACAAAACTACTTTTACAAAATTTGGACCTTAAAGGAAAGCTATATAAAAGCCGAGGGTAAAGGTCTATATATTCCTCTAAACTCGTTTTCGTTAGAAATTAATGAAAATAGTATATATGTAAAGGTTGGTAATAGATACTCTAATTGGTTCCTTTATAATATGTGCATAAGTAAAGATGTAATGATTTCAATATGCACTTTGAGTAAGAGTTTTCCACATGTGAATTTAGTTTCCACTAGTAGCTTTTTATCAGAACTATTAAGCTTGTCTAATTAAAGATATAACATATATTCGATACAATAGATCTGTTTACCCGTTGTGCTGGTTAAAGTAATAGTAACATTTACAGATAGAAAAACTCTAGCATGTATTAAAAATCAAAGAAATAGTAATATTCAGCAATTATCCGTAGTGAAATTATTTCAGTTTATTTAGTGGATGATCTTATGGCAGTTAACTCTGAGGATGTTTAAGTTCGGCGTTATAGAAATAGCTTAAGATAACTATTCTTAAGCTTTTGTAACTAATTCTAAATTTGAAAGGCCCGAAGGTTTTTTATAAAATTATAGAGTTAATACGATATATTCTCATACAATTTATTAGATATAACTGGCCTTTCTTAGAATTGAAGATGTTAATATTTATAAGTTTGGCAGAGTCTATTTCAGAAAACATATAGGTGCTATGCCGTCTACAGCAAATGTTGATGACAGAGAAGTATTATTGGAGCTTAGAATATGATAAAAACTGTTTAGCAATACTTGTTAACAAAGCATACATATGAACGGATATTTTTGAGGAACTAAGTATAGATCTATAAAAAATGTTTATGGTAAACTAAAAAAATAGTTCAACCACGACTTTTGGGAAAACACCTAATAGGTGTAAAAATATATTCAAAAATAATACAATCATATTCCATTGATATGGAATCACGTTTTTGGTAATACAGTATACATTTTAGTAATAGTGAAAGATAAACACATATAGGATTTTACTTCCCAATACTATATTTATAGTATCCTTGAGTTAAGAGGTATGAATTACTATATAACCAAGTTTAGTCACATTCGGAACATATTCTCAATCTAAAGTTATCAATGTTACGGTAGCCATAACCCCTACGCTTAATGTTTTTTAGTTTATGATTTCTGCCCTCAGTTGAGCCGTTGCTTATAAATAAATAATAATAGTTGAGTATATATTCTCTCCAATTATTTAGAGTTTTATAGAAAGATTGTAATTCTGGTATTTCGCTTTCATCCACAAGAACTGAGAAATAATCTATATAAACACTTGCTTCTTCTATGTTTGTTATGTGAAAAAATGTTCTAAACTCTTCTTTTAACTCATAACAAGCGCGTAGCATTGGGTATTCACATACAAACTGGCTCCAAGAGCTTTTCTTCTTCTACTTTTAAATCCTCGTGATTCTTTAAAAAGGCCCAGCGTATACCAAATACTTTCTTTTTATCACTATCTTCCTTACGGATTTTATTTTGGATGTGCTTTCTTGCCTCATCTACTGCCACATGGAGTGCCTGAGATATATAAAATCTATCAGTAACTGGGGCTGCATTAGGAAAACACTCTAATACTGCTGACGCATAAGTTTTGCTCATATCTAAGGATACAGCTAAAACACTTTCACGCTGTTCCTTAGTAAAATTTTCTGTAATGTATTTAACAACATCTTCTTTTGTTCTCCCATCAATTAATGATACTACATCACCAGTCTCATGATTGTAGATTACTGTGTAATATATATATCCTTTGGATTTTGTTATATCATCAATGCCTAAGAAAACAAGAGGTGTTTTCTCTTTTGTAGCTATCTTAATCTTTGCATAATGATTGAATATACGTTGAACTTTATTGTCGCTAAATCCAAGTAATTCAGCTACATTCTTTATAGTGTTTTTGCAGGTAAGTTTAAAGATAAACTCTTCAAACGGTATAGTATGAGGCTGGTATTTTCTTATAAACGAAAATACTTCATCAAATGGATGATCTAAATCACATTCACACATATATCTGCAAATCTTTAAGCGTATGATAGTTGTTTTATTACAGATGGGCAAATGATCATAGGATTGAATTCTATAATCATGGATTTTATGTGTTACTTTATTGCATTTAGGACAAACAGCTGAATTGTTTTTTGATTCTGCATATATTTCAACTATATCATTATTTACATTTAAAAATGTTACCTTAATATCTTGTAGTCCTATTAGATTTTCTATAAAATTAAAGTCTAAAGGCATTCGATAATCACACCTTATTTTGGTTTTTTTGTGCAAGATAATCATATGGGAGGTATCGGATGCTTTTCAACTTTTTTGCCATAACATTAGTAATACAATTAATAGTTGTCTTTATTACTCACAAAAGTCGTGGTTGAGCCATATTTTAATTTTTATTGACATGCAATAAAAATTATATTAAAATAAGTAAAAAATAGTAAACCTATAGGAATGCTTGAAATTGTTTTTTACGTTTGATTTATTGCATATTTATAGCTAACTAGAAAACTAGAGGCTAAGATTCTCCTTTAACCTTAAGGGATTCTTAGTTTTTTTATTTTTAGGAAAATCAATCTTTGGGAGGTAAAATAATGAACAATAGAAAAATATTGGCCTTTATGCTTTCAGTAACTTTAACAATCACAACTTTAGCAACTGCTGTAAGTTCCAAAATTGTTAAAGCAGCATCTGGACAAGTAACAAGAACCAGTGGTTCTGACAGATATCAAACAGCTGCTCAAGTAGCTACATCCAATTGGACAACTTCAGATAACGTAGTATTAGTGTCTGGTGAGGGATATGCAGATGCAATAAGTGCTTCTGTGTTAGCTAAAAAACTAAATGCACCAATACTTTTAACTACTTCAAAAAGTCTAAATATATATGCAAAGACAGCACTTGATAAATTGAAACCTAAAAATATATATGTTATAGGAGGAAATGCTTCTGTTTCAAAGGAAGTAAGAGATTCCTTAAAGGGATTATATAATCTTGTGGAACTTCAAGGAAATAATAGATATGAGACAAATGCAGCTGTGGCAAAAAAACTTGTAGAACTAGGTGTAGATCCATCTAATGCAATCTTAGTTGGAGGAGAAGGATTTTCAGATGCACTGTCTGTTGCACCAATTGCAGCTGCAAAAGGAGAAATACTGTTACTTGGAAATAATGATTTGAATTACATAAAACCTGTTACTAGTTTTATAAATGAGCACAAATCAAAGGTTACAGTAGTAGGAACTAACTTTGTTATTAATGATGATACCTATAAAGCAATTAATGGAGTTAACAGAATAATTGGAGGTATAGATAGATTTGATACAAATCTTAAAGTTTTAGCTGCTTTTAAGGATGATATAAAGACGAGTAAAATTTATGTAGCAAATTCTAGTGGTGATGGATATGCAGATGCTTTAGTTGCATCAGTGCTAGCAGGTAAAGATGCTGCACCATCAGTTTTAGTAGATAATGAAACTTCTGAAGCTACCACTAATGCTATAAGTTATTTAAAATCAAATTTAACTGCAGAATCAGATATTCAAGTTTTAGGTGGAGTTGGGGTTGTTCCTGATAGTATTGTTGCTAAAATATAAGTTCTATAAATTTGATGAAGATGGTCAGAAGCTTGCAAAAGAAACTATTTTAGATAAAACTGCAAAGGATATAGATTTAAGAATAAAAGTAAATGGGGTTTTAGATGGGGATATTCTAAAAATATCAACAATTCAAGAGGAACAGGAGCTTATTGGTATTATACTTACTAAGAACACCTTTGAAAAAAGCAGTGATCCAACTACAGTAAAGCGTGATGACATTGTTGCTGCAGATAGTACAGCTAGTGGTTATGGTATTGCAGTAAAACAAAATGATGGCACATACAAATTCTATAAATTTGACGATGCTGGAAACAAATCTGCAAAAAGTTTATTGTCATGGTATGTAAATTGGGCAGATAACATCAGCAATATACCAGTATTAGTACAAGGAGTGGTAGATGGTGATAACATTATAACCTCCAAAGTAATACGTGAGAGGTATATATCAGGTCAATTAGCTTCAAAAGCAATATTGGCTAAAGATGAAGCGCTAAAAGATATAACTAGAGCAGACCTCTTGACTCCTGAAAGTGTAGCTAGTGGATATGGTTATTATGTACACAGTTGTGGTGGTCAACAGTATTTCCCATTTGATAAAGATTCCAATGAACTTATCAAGAATTTTATAGAAAATTCAGCAGCACAGGGAAAAATTAAAGTAATACCTAAAGGTTTCTGGTATTGGATTGGAAATACTATTAAAGTTACAAGTATTACTGAAGATACTAAGGCAGAAACTACACCAGAGACACCAGTAAATGAAGAGATAAGTGGTGTGGTAGCTACTAGAAGTTATTTTAAAGGTAGTGAATATCAGCAGCTTGGAGCACCAGGAACTATAACAAAAGACTTTTTACTAGCACCTGAGAATGCTGCCAGTGGTTATGGAATTATCTATAGAACATGCTGCAAATATGGATATTTGAGATTTGATGAAAATGGTATAAAACTTATAAAAGATATCATTAATAAATCAAATAACACAAGTAATATAGGGATTATTGTACAAGGTACAAGAGATGAAGATACAATCTATGTTACTAATATTATAGAAGCATATGATCAAACATACAGTGGAACATTGGTTAAAACAGATCCAGATGGTTATAGTATAAAAGTAAAACAAGAAGATGGAACATATAAATTTTATAAGTTTGATACTAAAGGAAGCTATTACCGTAAGAGTGGACAAATTCAAGGAGAAAGTTTCCTTACAAGCTTGAAAAAGGATACTACAACAGTTGATGTAAAAGGTGCTTTTGATGGAGATAGTATTGTAGTTTCCTCTATTAAGGAAAATTTATCAATTACTTCAGATCCAGTAGTACAGACCTTATATGGTATATTAATCGATGCTCACTGCAGTGGAACTAGTAATCCAGTAGCACACAAGAAATCCTGCACCACAATACCAAGTTGTGCTGCTAGCGGATATGGAATTGATATTAAACAAGCATATAGAAGCTATAAATTCTTTAAGTTTGATGATATTGGTTATAATTTGGCAAAGGATATATTAAATAAGACTACAAGAGCAGAAAATTTAGCAGTAATTGTTACAGGAATATTAGAGGGAGATATTATAAAAGTATCTTCTGTATCAGAAGCATCAACATTGAATAGCATAGCAATAACAACACCAGCAACTAAACTTACTTATTTCAGTAGGAGATCCATTAGATATTACTGGTTTAAAAGTGACAGGAACTTATACTGATAACACTACAGCATTACAATCAATTACTGCAGCAAACGTAACAGGCTTTGATAGTTCAACTCCAGTAAATGGACAGATATTAACAATTACAGTTGGGGGAAAAACAATAACCTATACAATTAATGTAGTTGCTGCAGCAGCAGCGGTACAGACTTTTACAGGATTTATTCAGGATGAAGATTGTTTTGTTTGCTATGCACCAAATTATGGTGAGGATACAAAGATGTGTTTATCTATGAAATCCTGCGCAAAAAGTGGTTATGGAATAACAGCTCTTCAGAGTGATGGCAGCTATAAGTATTACTATTTTGATGGTAATTTTGCAACTTTTTCTGATGGTAAAACTTTTGATGGTACTGGTTCTCAGTTAACTGCATGGAATTTAATACAAAATACCACAAAGCAAAATAATATTTCCGTTAAAGTTACAGGCACCTTGAATGGAGATAAAAAAACTGCTGCAGATGGTAAAACCTATGAAGTGATTACAGTATCCTCTTTAGTTGAAAATTAATAGCCTTATGTTACTAGGTATCCAGTAAAGTACATTATTAATAGCAGCAAATTTATAAAGTATATAAAAGTTCCAGTAATGAATTTTATTCTGCTGGAACTTTTATGTAAATTATTATTTGCTAATGTTACTGTTAAATAAAGATTTAAAATAAGGATTTGGAGTAATTTCAATATAAAATAAAATTAATATAATAGGGGGGGCTTAGTTTGAAAGAAGAGTTAGGTGAAAATTCTAAAAAAAATACAAAAAAATTATTTATATCATTATTTTTAGTGTTGGGCATTATTATTTTTATTGCAATTTTTAAATGTGTTTTTAAAGTTGATATATTAGAGTTTCTAAAAAACCTGTTTTTATTAAAATATTTACCTGAGTTAGATAACAATACGAGTTATGCATTATTGTTTGCCTTTGGTGTGTTAACATCTTTCCATTGTATAGGGATGTGTGGAGGAATAGCTATATCACAGTGTGTCAAGAAGAATGAACTTGAATCAGAAAATACAAAAAATAAATTGTATATATGGCTAATACCATCATTACTTTATAATTTTGGAAGAGTTATATCATATACTTTGGTTGGTGGTATTGTTGGTGGTCTAGGTTGTGTAATTAGTTTCTCAGGTATGTTTAAGGGTATTGTTCCAATTATTGGTGGTTTATTTATGATTATTATGGCAATAAACCTTTTAGGAATTTTTCGTGTATTGAGAAGGATAAATATTAGAATGCCATCTTTTGTTGCTAGAAAAATTTATAAGAGGAACAATTATAGTCCAATTATTGTAGGGTTCCTAACTGGACTAATGCCCTGTGGACCTCTTCAGATAGTACAGCTGTATGCTTTAGGTACAAAAAGTGTGTTTTTTGGAGCTGTATCTATGTTTTTCTTTTCAATTGGAACAGTTCCTTTATTATTCACATTTGGTGCTATAAATACAATTATTAATAAGAAATTTTCTGCAATAATTTTAAAAGCTAGTGCAGTACTAGTGCTTATTCTTGGAATAGTCATGATTGGAAGAGGACTAGCTATATATGGAATATCTATGCCTATGCAAATGCATCACGAGATGAACATGAGTGGAACAGAAGCTTTTTTAACAGTTGAAGGCAATTTGCAAACTGTAACAACAAAAATAAAGTCTGATAGTTTTCCGCCAATTATAGTACAGAAAGGGATACCTGTTAAATGGAATATTAAGGCTGATGAACAGGATCTCAATGATTGTAATAGTACCATTACAATTCCTAAATTTAAAATAGAGAAAAAACTAAGTACTGGAGATAACCTAGTTGAATTCACTCCTAATGAAGAAGGAGAAATTGTATTTACTTGCTGGATGGGAATGATAAAAAGTAAAATAACAGTAGTAGATGATTTGAAAAAACATACTGTAAATGGCAGTACTAAAACATCTTTAAATAAAGATAATGAAAGTAACATTTCAAAATGAATTGTAATATGTAGAAGCTAGAAACTAATATTTCGATGTTAAAAATTATAATGACATTCACAAAAATTTAGTGTTATTATATTATATAGTATATAAATTAACCTATAATAAAATATAAATAATTGCTGTGATGAGAAGAGTAGGTTGTATGAAGCTATCAGAGAGAAGTCCTCGTCGGGTGGAAGGGACTTTAAGTTAACTACAACTGAAATGCATCTCGGAGCTCTGAATCGAAGCTTAGTAGACTTCAGCGAGTACGCCCGTTAAAGCGTTGAGGTATGATTGTACCAATATTAGAGTTGTTATATATTTTTGCTTATAGCATTTTTTATATAATAAACAGAGTGGAACCGCGGAAGTAAACTTCTGCCTCTGTATTAGAGGCGGAAGTTTTTTTGTTTTTAGATTTAAAATTATATAAGTTATTTAGTATACAAATATAGGAGGAATACCATGAGTTCTATAAATTATTTTGATTCTATTGCAGATAAATGGAATGTAATAAGGGAAGAGTATTTTGAGGAAAAATTAAAGTATATAGCTCTTTCACAGTTTAATATAAAGGATAAAATTTGTGCAGATTTAGGTTGTGGTACAGGGTTTATTTCTCTAGCTTTAGCATCAGAAGCTAAGTTGGTTTTTTCTATAGATAGCTCTAGAAATATGCTGAAAGAGCTTCATAATAATGCTAAAGACAAAGGGTTAAATAATGTTTATGCAATTAAAGGGTCTATAGATGACTTACCGTTATTTGATCAATCTATTGATGCTATTTATATAAACATGGCACTTCATCATATAGTTGATGCAAAAAAAGCTATACAAGAAATGTATAGAGTTCTAAAAAAAGAGGGGACAGTAGTTATAACAGATGTAGAAGAGCATAATGGTGAATGGGCAAGAATAGAAATGCACGATGAATGGCTTGGATTCTCTCATAATCAAATAGAGCAATGGCTTCAAGAGGCTGGTTTTAGGCAGATTAAGGTGAACAGTACTGCTTTAAAATGCAAAGGATACTCCAGCTTAGGAGAATATACAGAAACAGGAATATTTGTGGCACAGGGAGTTAAAGTAGAAGAATAAGCTTTAGCTTAATTATAATATTTTAATATAATAAAAACACTATCAAGCAAGATCTATTAGGATGAAATAAACTTGATAGTGTTTACTTTTTATATCTACCCATGCTGAAAATTTAAGTTGTGATTATCTATAGATACCCGCATCTTAAATTTAATTTATACGTAGGGATATATTGCCAATGTTGAAGTCACATTTAAATATTTTTTATTAGTCTTAGCGAAAATTTGAGAAAAATCTTAGAACTTTAGATATGTTTGAGGTACGAGTTTATCAAAGTTCTTAGTTTTTTCTCAAATTTGAGCTTTAGACTAATTAAAAATATTTAACGTGACGAAACATGGTAATATATCCGGTCGTATAAATTAAATTTCGGGCGTGGTTATCTATAGATAATAATCACAATGCTACCTACTAATATTCTCTTAATACTAGGTTTTCAACTAATTCTGCTAAAAGTTGTTTTTCATTTACATTAGGAAGTTTAGATATTAAATCTAATGATTTGTAAGTATATTTTTTAGCTGTTGCTCTAGATTTCTCTAGTCCCTCAGAATTTTTTAATACATTAACAGCTTCAATTATGTTATTTTCTTCAATACATTTTATTAAATTCTTATTTCTTTTTTTAAATTCGTATAGAACTGGCAAAGTATATACTCCGCTTTTTATATCATTTCCTGATGGCTTACCTATAGTAGCTTTTGAAGAAGTTATATCTAGTAAATCATCTATTAACTGAAATGCCATGCCAGTATAATAACCTATAGACTTAAGTATTGCTATTGTACCTGGTTCTGCGTTACTTTCGTAGGCACCTATAGATAAGCTAAGAGAAAATAGTGATGCACATTTTCCATTAATTCTTCTTAAATAATCCTTTATTGTAGAATTGAAAGAATATAGCGAAAAAAATTGATTTACCTCTGCACTACATATTAATTTTATGGTCTCGGACACATCTAGCAAAGTTTTAGGTGAAGAATTTTTAGAAAGTAAAGAGAATGCAGTGGAAAATAGGTAATCTCCAGTAAACAATGCAGCTTTTACACCATGACTACTTTGAATAGATCTTTTGCCTCTTCTAATGTTAGACTCATCAATTATATCATCGTGAACAAGAGTTGCTAAATGTAGTATCTCTATAGCAGCTGAAATTCTTTTTAATTTATCTTTATCTATTTTACCAAAACCACCACCTATTAAAACAAATATAGCTCTAAGCATTTTTCCGTTATCAATGGGAAGATCATTGATTAGTGTACTAGTAGTACTATTTTTATTTTCTAAACTGTCTTTAGCTATTTTCTTTATTTCTGCCAAATCTCTATTAAAGTACTTTAATAAACTTTTTTCTTTTAACATAGTTGTCCTTTCTTTATTATATTAATATAAAGTGAAACTTGAGTTAGATGAAGTTTTAATCCAAATCGATTCTTAGATGAATCAATACAAGGACGTAGCCACTTTTTACTATTTTATTTTTATTAAAATCAACATAGAACATATTTATAACACTGTATTTAAAATATAATTAAATATAGATAAGCACGCCCGAAATTTAACTTATACTCTGAGATATATTACCATGTTTCGTCACGTTAAATATTTTTAATTAGTCTAAAGCTCAAATTTAAGCAGAGAGTCAAAATCTGTGATTTTGTGCGAATCGCTTACTCATCTGACGAAAGGAAGATGAGTTTCATAATAATATAAAAGAACTTTGATAAACTCGTACCTCAGTTCGGACCAACTTATCAATTACCATTGATAAGTCGCTGGTTGAAAGCCATTTAGGCTTTCAACCATATCAAAAGTTCTAAGATTTTTTCTCGAATTTTCGCTAAGACTAATAAAAAAATATTTAAATGTGACTTCAACATTGGTAATATATCCCTACGTATAAGTTACATTTAAGTTGAGGTTATCTATAATAATTCCTATACAATAATCATTTTTTACATAAGATCTGCATATAACTTAAAATGGGAATCTTTATTAATAATGATTTGGAGGTCCTATCTAATGGGAGAGGTTATAACCTTAGCAAGATGGCAATTTGCCATTACAACTGTTTTTCACTTCTTTTTTGTACCTTTAACAATTGGGCTATCATTTTTTATTGTAATAATAGAATCGCTATATGTTAAAACTGAGAATCCTAAGTATAAGCAAATGCTTAAGTTCTGGGGAAAGTTATTTCTCATTAATTTTTCCATAGGAGTTGTAACAGGACTTGTGCAGGAGTTTCAATTTGGTATGAATTGGTCAAATTACTCTAGGTATGTTGGAGACATTTTCGGAGTACCTTTAGCTATAGAAGCACTCCTTGCTTTCTTTTTAGAATCAACATTTCTTGGAATTTGGATTTTTGGATGGGAAAAAGTTTCTAAAAAAATACATCTTCTTTCCATATGGATTGTTGCTATATCTTCAACTATTTCAGCCTTTTGGATTTTAACAGCTAATTCATTTATGCATGAACCTACAGGGTATATTATAAATAATGGAAGAGCAGAAATGACTAGTTTTGCACAGGTCATAGAAAACTCACATCTTTGGGTTCAGTTTCCTCATACTATTTTTGCATCACTTGCCACAGCAGCATTCTTTATATTAGGTATTACTTCCTATCATATAATTAAAAATAATAGAGATGAATGGGTAAAGTCTTCTCTAAAAATGGCAGTTATTACTTGCTTAGTTTCAACCCTATTGGTAATAGGCATGGGAGACGCCCAAGGAAAATATCTTGTTAAGCACCTACCAATGAAAATGGCAGCTGCTGAGGCATTATGGGAAAGTAAAGACCCAGCTCCATTAAGCCTAATAGCTGTAATAGATGAAAAAAACAAAAAAAATACAGTGGAGATAAGTATACCAAAGCTTTTAAGTTTCATGAGTTATAATAAATTCTCTGGTAAAGTAGAAGGATTAAATGATATTGAAAAAAACTATGAAAAACAATATGGGCCAGGTGATTATATCCCACCTGTAACTATATCATTTTATAGTTTTAGATTGATGGTTGCTGCTGGAATGCTTATGCTTCTAATATCCTTAGTAGTTATATACTTTTATAAAAAACAAAGTATATATAAAAACACTAATCTACTGAAGATATTAGTTATATCCATAGCTCTGCCTTATATTGCTAATACTACCGGCTGGATTCTTACTGAAGTAAGTCGTACTCCATGGATAGTATTTGGTTTATTAAAACTTGATCAAGCAATTTCACCTACTGTTTCTAGAAACTATGTTTTAACATCATTGGCAGCATTTACCTTGCTGTATTTAGTATTAATTATTCTAGAAATACTATTGATGTTCAAATATGCTAAAAAACCTCCTTTGAAAAATAAGGCTTTTGTAAATAATTTAAAAGAAACTGAGGAGGGATCATTATGGATTTAAACATTATATGGTTTATATTAGTTACCATATTATTTATAGGGTTTTTCTTTCTTGAGGGCTTTGACTTTGGTGTAGGCATTCTTCTCTTATTTTTAGGAAAGAAAGATACGGAAAGAAGAATTATTATAAATACTATTGGGCCTTTCTGGGACGGTAATGAAGTTTGGCTTATAACCGCTGGGGGAGCTATTTTTGCAGCTTTTCCCAATTGGTATGCCACTATGTTTAGCGGATTTTACCTTGCTTTACTTTTAATACTTATGGCTCTTATTCTTAGAGGTGTTGCCTTTGAATTTAGAAGTAAGAGAGAGAGTATATTATGGAGAGAGACTTGGGATAGAGTAATTTCTGGCAGCAGCCTATTGTTATCAATTTTATGGGGTGTGGCTTTAGCAAATTTAATTAAAGGTGTTCCCATTGATAAAACTATGAATTATGTTGGAGGCTTTTTTGATCTAATTTCTATATATACATTAGCTGCAGGTGTAACAACTCTCTTAATATTTATTTTTCATGGCGCTATTTTCTTGTGCTTGAGATCTGAGGGGGTAATACTGGAAAGAGCTTTTAAAACAGCGCAAAGCTTTGGGTTATATGCAATGGTAGCAGTTCTAATACTTATTTTATTATCCTTTGCTCAAACTGATTTATACAACAATAAGTTTGCATTGGTTTTATCTATACTAGCGTTAATACTTTTAAGCTTAAGCTGGTATATTATTAGAAATAGAAAGTGGAAACTAGCTATGTTGACTAATGGGATATCAATAGCATTAGGCGTTGGATCGCTTTTCTTAGGACTATTTCCAAGGGTTATGGTTTCTAGTATAAAACCTGAGTATAGTCTTACCATTTATAATGCTTCTTCTAGCAATAATACTCTTTTACTTATGACAAAAGTGGCATTAGTTTTTGTCCCAATAGTGTTAGCTTATCAGGCATGGACTTACTGGATCTTTAAAAAGAGAGTTACTTCGAAGGATTTAGAATATTAAGGAGAGTATATTGTACTTATGTTAAATAAGAGATTATTAAAAGAAAGCAACATTAGTAAGTTATATATTCCTATAACTATTTTATACTCTATAATTAATTCAATATTTATAATAATTAATGTAAGCCTTTTATCTTTAATTGTAGATGGAATATTCATTAAAAAATATGATTTAAAACATATTAAAACATATTTAATTTTATTTTTATTAAATGCTGTTTTAAAATTTATTATTAAATTTTCTATAGAAATTTATATTAAAGGTTGTTCTGAATATATTAAAGATGAGATAAAGAAAAAAAGTTATAACCTTATAATTTCTTCAAACCCCTGTAAGGTTAAAGATGAAAATATAGGTGAAATTATTAACTTATTAACTACTGGTGTTGAAGCTATTACTCCATATTATGCACAATATATTCCACAATTCATAGCTTCACTAGTAATACCTATGATAATTTGTATTTCAGCAGCATTTATTGATAGGTTATCAGCACTGATAATGCTGATAACCTATCCTATAATCCCTCTATTTATGATTCTTATAGGTGAAAAATCCAAAGAATTGAATGAAAGTCAATGGAGAAAACTTGATATTTTAAGCTCACATTTTTTAGATGTGCTTCAAGGGTTAACTACATTGAAGGTTTTTGGCAGAAGTAAAATTCAAGAAGAAAAGGTGTTTCAGGTAAGTGAGAATTATAGAAAATCCACTATGGATGTGTTAAAAATATCTTTTTTATCATCATTAGTTCTAGAAATTTCTTCTACCATAAGTATTGGACTTTTAGCGGTTAATCTTGGGCTAAGACTAGTATATGGTAAAATCATTTTTTTAAATGCATTCTTTATACTGGTAATTGCTCCGGAGTTCTATTTACCTATGCGACAGCTAGGTCTAAAGTTTCATGCTTCCTTAAATGGTCAGGTTGCTATTGAAAAAATAGAACAAATTGAAAAAAAACTTAAGGAGAAAAAAACTTTAGGAAATAAGATATGTATTGAAAAAAATAACTTCACAATAGAAGTTAAAAATTTAAGCTTTTCACATAAAAATAGAGAAACCTTAAATAATATAAGCTTTAAAATTCTTCCACAAGAAAAAGTTGCGTTAATAGGAGATAGTGGCAGCGGAAAGAGTACTTTATTAAACATTTTAAGTGGATTTCTACAAGTAAAAAAAGGAATGGTTTTTGTAAATCATTATGACATAAATGATATAGATAAACATGATTATATGAATAAAATTACTGTAATACCTCAATTTCCTCATATTTTCAATATGAACATTGAAAATAACATTCTTTTAGGAAGAAAGGACATAGATAATAATAAGTTATTAAATATATATAGATGTACCAAATTATTGAGAATTTCGGAGAAATTTAAAAATAAATATAATACTTTTGTAGGAGAAGGGGAAGATGCAGCAATAAGTGGTGGTGAAAAACAGAGAATCGCTTGGGCAAGAGCTCTTGTAAAAGATGCTGATTTTCTTGTGTTAGATGAGCCCACCTCGGCTTTAGACGCAAATACAGAAGAAATAATTACAGGGCTTATGCAAAGAGAGTTAAAGAATAAAACAATTTTAATTGCTACTCATAGATTAAACACTATAAAAGCTGTAGATAAGATATTAGTACTCTATAAAGGAGCTTTAGTTGAAGTAGGAACACATGAAGAATTAATGTTAAAAAGAGGCAGGTACTATAATTTAATTTCACAGTCACTATGTTGAAGTGAAACTTGAATCAGATGTAGTTTTAGAGCAGGTAGTCATTGGATAAAAATACTTTGGAGGAAAGATCATGAAAAGGCATGTTTATTTCATTATTTTTTCAATAATTATGGGAGTAGCTACTGTTGTAAGCAATATTGGTATGCTTTCAACTTCAGCCCTATTAATTTCAAGAGCTGCTCTTCATTCTGAGGTTTTAGATTTAATGGTTTTAATAGTGGTTGTTAGGTTTTTTGGCATATCCAGAGGGGTTTTTAGATACTTTGAAAGGATTATATCACATAATACTACTTTTAGAATATTAAGCAGCATTAGAAAATGGTTTTATAAAAGATTTAATGATAATTACTATGAAAATAACAAACAATTTAAGACTGGAGATATATATACTAAAATAGTAAGTGATGTAGACTCATTAAAAGAATTTTATTTGAGAGGAATTTACCCAGTAATCATAGCAGTTTTAACAGGAATAATCACATTTATATTTCTGTCTTATTTTAGCAAGTATATTGCAGATACTTACATTCTAATATATATATTATGCGGTTTTGTATTACCTGCGGTATTATTTTCATTTAATAGTAAGTATATAAAGAAGGAGAATAGCCTAAGAGAAAAATTAAATTTAACTCTTTTAGATAACATAAATGGTATACTGGAAGTACATGTATATTCATTAAAACATCAGTTGGAAAGTGAATTTAATTTTCTCACAAAAGAATATTCAAAAATACAAAAAAGTAAAAACTGTATTACCTCTATAGGGGATAACTTATATGAGTTATTCATAAGTCTAGCAGTAGCTTCATCCTTAATCATAGGTGCATTAGCAATAAATAGTGGAAACTTATTAAGTATATATTATGCTGTGATTCCTCTTGCAATTATAGCTTCCTTTGAGGCTTTAATACCTATGTCTAATATAGTTCATAAATTTTATGAAGCATATACTACTGGGAAAAGTATTTTTTCTATAATTGATAAAAAATCTATGAAAGGTAACTTTTATAATCATAAGGTTGGAGAACATGATAAATCTTTAATAATCAGTAAAAATACCATAGGATTTAATGAAAAGAAATTTAATAGCTATAATCTTTTAGTTAAAAATTTAAGTGTTTGGGATAACAATTCTAAAAGTCATATAATTAAAGATATATCCTTTCAATTGGCTTATGGAAAAAAGCTTG
Source organism: Clostridium sp. DJ247 (assembly GCF_014231265.1). Lineage (NCBI taxonomy): Bacteria > Bacillati > Bacillota > Clostridia > Eubacteriales > Clostridiaceae > Clostridium > Clostridium sp. DJ247. Next base: position 68,761 of record NZ_JABAIW010000017.1, read on the forward strand.
CCATAGTTGGAGCTAGTGGATCAGGAAAAACTACAATACTAAAGACTTTATTAGGCTTTATGAACTTTCAAAATGGATATATAAAAATAGATAACATTTCATATTCTGATGTACATATAGATGAAATAAGAAAAGTATTTACTTATGTTGATCAAGATCCATATATTTTTAATACTACTATAAAAGAAAATCTTTTAATGGCTAATCCTAAAACAAAAATATCATATATTATGGATCTATTAAAAAAATTTCAATTAACTAGCTTTGTTAAAGATATTCCAGAGGGGCTAGATTCTTTACTTGGGCAATATGGTTTTAATATTTCAGGCGGAGAGAAACAACGATTAGCATTGATAAGAGCAATTTTAAAGGAAAGTAGAATAGTATTGTTTGATGAACCAACTGCAAGTTTAGATATAAAACTTGAAAAAGAAGTTGTAAGTTTTATCCATGATATGATTAAACATAAAAGCTGTATATGGGTAACACATAGATTAATAAACATGGATAGAATGGATGAAATTCTGGTACTAGACAAGGGAGAAATAGCCGAATCAGGTACTCATGAAGAACTTGTAAAGAAAAGAGGTATATACTATAAGCTGTGGAGTGCACAACAACAATATATAATTATGAAGTAATAAAAACAATGGATGACTTTTTGGTATAGAATAAAAAATACTAGGAGGTTCATTATGAAGATTTTTATAGTTGGTGGAGGCTTTGCAGGAATAAAAGCGGCTAGAGAACTTTCTAAGAAGCTTTCAGATTCTCATGAAATATATCTAATAGACAAAAAAGAATATACAACAATGTTACCTAACTTACCAGAGATAACTAGTGGAAGACTTGAAAGTAAAGATATAACAGAAAAAATAATAAATTTAATACCTTCTTCTGTTAAATTTATAAATGAAGAGATAGATGAAATAGACTTTGATCAAAGAGAAATAAGCATAAAAAATAAAAAATACTCATATGATTATTTGATTTTTGCATCAGGTTCAACCACTAACTTCTATGGATTTGATCAAAACTTAGATAAGGTAAATGTAGTTGATTCTCTAGAGGCAGCAGAAAAAATAAAGGCAAAGTTTACAGAATATATAAGTAAAACATTGGAAGCTACTCTAGTAGTATCAGGAGCTGGGTTTACGGGTATGGAGCTTGCCTGTAATTTATATGATTTATGTAAGAGAAAACATAAAAAATTAAATGTTATTTTTGTAGAAAGAGCTAATACAATTTTACCTATGCTTTCTAAAAAATTATCTTCACATGCTTTAGATAAGCTGAAAAAGCTAAATTTTAAGATATATACAGATAATCAGGTTATAGCCTTTGATGGTGAAAACATAACCTTGAAGAATGATGAAACTATTAAGAATGCTTTTTTTTGTTGGTGTAGCGGAGTAAAATCTACATTAAAACCTATTGGGAAATATAAATCTCTACCAGATGGAAGAATTATAGTTGACGAGTTTTTGGCTATCCCAGAATATCAAGAGGTTTATGCAGTTGGAGATGCTGCAGCCATAAAAGATAAAAATAATACTTTTTTGAGAAGAGCCGTTACTTTTGCACAGGAATCTGGAAAACAAGCAGCTATTAATATTGCTGCAGAAATAAAAAATCAGGAGAGAAAAGTTTTTAAACCCTTAGATTTAGGCTGGATAATACCTATATATATTTCAAGTATTGGACAGGTACTAAATAAAGATATAAAAGGACGTAAAGGAATATTCATGCACTATATTCTATGTGGACTTAAAAACTATAGTTTAAGAAATTTCTGGAGAGAATTAAAGGCTGCTTTTAAATATACTTTTGCAAAGCCATGATGGGGAATCGGCATGCCCGAAATTTAACTTATACTCCGGGATATATTACCATGTTTCGTCACGTTAAATATTTTTAATTAGTCTAGAGCTCCAATTTGAGAAAAATCTAAGGACTTTGATAAACTCGCTATGCTCAAACATATCTAAAGTCCTAAGATTTTTTCTCAAATTGAAGCTAAGACTAATAAGAAAATATTTAAATGTGACTTCAACATTGGTAATATATCCCTACGTATAAGTTAAGTTTCCACCTTGGAACCCTATACTATGAATTTAATTGTTTTACCAAAATGTCGTCTTTGAACTCGCCTATATAAACTGTTCCATCAGCACATATATACATGCCTGTTCCTTCTTTTTTATCGTTCACCCACTGTCCTATATACTTTTCGCCATCTGGCCAAGTATGGATACCTTCACCGTGCCTTAGGTCATTTTGCCATTGGCCTACATATGTATCTCCGTATGACCAAGTATATGTGCCTTCACCGGATTTTACATCATTTTGCCATTGACCAATATATTTTTCCCCGTCTGGCCAAGTATATATGCCGTATCCATGTTTTAGATCGTTTTGCCATTCTCCAATATATTTTTCACCACATGTCCAGGTATGGGTACCTTCACCGTTCATTTTATCATTCTGCCACTGTCCTATATACTTACTACCGTCTTTGTAAAAATAAGTTCCTTCTCCATGCATTTTTCCATCTTTTCGCTCTCCTACGTAAGTTCCTCCATGGACATGTTCTTGAACAGGAATGGTTATGTTATCTATTTTTATCTTATTTAAATCTGTACTATTAAGCTTTATCTTTTTCATGTTAAATTTTCTCCTTTTATTTACTATAATATAGAGCTGCAGTTTCGTAATTTATAGATATGTATATATTATAGCAACTAAAGGCACATTTAAAAAGTTTTTTAGTGTGGAAGCATTAGTTCTTTTGTATAGATTATCAGGATTTTAACAGGTATATATTTGGAATAAATCAAATTATATGTAAGTATACCTATAATTTGTTGACAATGAGTATATATGGTATTAAAATAATCATATAAAAATACTCGGAATTAAATTATATATAATTATTTATTCTTGCATAATATTATAAAACAACATAGATCTTTAATATTTTATATATCTAATTATAACTTTACAGGGTTCTAACCTCTTAACTTTGTTTAAACCTAGGGATATGTTACCAATTCTGAAGGCATATTTAAATACTTTTTTAATGAGTCTTAGCGAGGATTTGAGAAAAAACTTAGAACCTAGATATGTTTGAGCGAAGCGAGTTTAGCTAGGTTCTTTTATATTATTATGAAACTACTCTTCCTTTCGTTAGAGTAGTAAGCGATTCGCACAAAATCATAGATTTTGGCTCTCTGCTTAAATCTGAGCTTTAGACTCATAAAAAAGTATTTATGATGCCGAAGAACTGGTAACATATCCCGGGGTGTAGATGAAGTTTTGAACTTGGAACCCTATAAAATAGGAAATAAGTGATAACACAGGAGGTGACGACTATGGATAACATACTTAGACTTACTAATGTTGTAAAATCTTTTGATGAACAAGATGTTGTAAAAGGTATATCAATAGATATTAAAAGGGGAGAGTTTTTAACATTATTAGGACCTAGCGGTTGTGGAAAGACAACAACCTTAAGAATGATTGCCGGCTTTGAAAACCCAACAAGTGGTAGTATTCTTCTTGAAGAAGAACATATAGAAAATAAACAACCCTATGAACTAAATATAAATACAGTATTTCAAAACTATGCACTTTTTCCACATATGAATGTATATAATAATATTGCATATGGACTAAAGATAAAAAAAGTTAAAAAAGCAGACATAAAAAAGCGTGTACAGGAAATTTTAGAGCTTATACAACTTAATGGCTATGATAAAAGAATGCCTGAACAGCTAAGTGGAGGACAAAAACAAAGAGTAGCCATTGGTAGAGCATTGATTAATAATCCTAAAGTATTGCTTTTAGATGAACCTTTAGGAGCACTAGATCTTAAACTTAGAAAACAAATGCAGTTAGAGTTGAAACGCCTACAGAAAAAGCTTGGAATAACATTCATATATGTAACACATGACCAAGAAGAAGCTCTCAACATGTCTGATCGCATAGTTGTGATGAGTGATGGTGTTATAGAACAAATAGGTACACCACAAGATATATATGAAAGGCCAAAAACAAGATTTGTGGCGGAGTTTATAGGTGAATCAAATTTATTTGATGCAACTGTAGAACATGTATACGACGGTGAAGTTATACTTAGTACCAGCAGTGGTAGTATGGTTGCAAAAAATAAAGAGTCAAATAAAAGTGATAAGGTTTGTGTGTTGATTCGCCCGGAAAGAACTAAATATTCTAAGGATAGGGTAAAAAATTTTAATTTAAAAGCTACTATAAAGGAACATGTTTATTTAGGTGCTGGGGTGAAAACATCTTTAGTTTTATCAAATGGTAAGGAAGTAATAGTAAATGATTATCATCATGTAAATACACCTCCACCAATAAATACAGAAGTATGGATATTTTGGAACCCCGTGGATGCAGTAATAATAGACTTTGAGAGTGAAGTTGTTAAATCTGGAGAAGAGGTGATGATCAGTTGAATACTGATAGTACTTCTTTGTCATATGAAAATGAAAAAACAGTAAGTATAAAGAGAAAAAAGAAAATAGATATTGCTAAAGCTTTTTTTATTCTACCAATAAGTTTTTGGATGATATTTTTTATGGCAATACCTATACTCTATATAGTCTTTATAAGTTTTTTACAAAGGGGAACCACTGGAGGCATAGAATTTATATTCTCTATTGAAAATTACAAAAGAATCATAACACCTTTATATTTTAAGGTGTTTTTAGATTCAATAGGCATAGCACTTTTAACAACACTATTAACCTTATTACTTGGATATCCTTTTGCATATTTTGTAGTGAAAATACCTAAAAAATTTCGAATACTTGCCATCATGCTAATAATTATTCCATTTTGGACAAATTCCCTTATAAGAACCTATTCTTGGATGACACTTATGAATACCAGTGGTCTTATAAATCATACATTAATAAAGCTAGGAATAATTAAAGAACCTATGAAAATGCTGTATACATATGGTGCCGTTTTAGTTGGAATGACCTATACCCTTTTTCCATTTATGGTACTTCCACTTTATACTTCCATAGAAAAAATGGAAAAGTCATATATGGATGCAGCGAAAGATTTAGGTGCAAATAGCTGGACAACATTTATAACCATAACATTACCACTTACTATGCCTGGAATTATTGCTGGATGTATTCTTGTATTTATACCGTCACTAGGGCTATTTTACGTTTCAGATTTAATGGGTGGCAGTAAAGTAATGCTCATAGGAAACCTTATTAGAAATCAGTTCTTAGTATCGCGTGATTGGCCTTTTGGTGCCGCATTATCAATTTTAATGATTATAGCTACATTGGTACTTGTTGCTGCTAGTGTGAAACTACTAGGTAGGAAAGCAGATATGGAGGTTTTCTAATGAATACTAAGGTTTATAAATTAATTTCAATTATATATATAGTACTAATATTCCTATTTTTATATATACCTATATTTGTAATTGCTGTTTATTCCTTTAATATGTCTAAGACAGATGCCGTATGGGCTGGATTTACTCTGGACTGGTATAGAAAATTATTTGATGATAGTAATGTAATAATTGCTTTTAAGAATAGCTTAACTATCGCAGTAGTAAGTACCATAATATCTTCAATAATAGGAACAGTAGGAGCTGTAGGCTTATATAAATATACATTTAGAGGTAAAAGTATAGTAGAAGGGTTACTTAATATAACTATAGTTATACCTGAAATTATTATGGGTATATCGTTACTTGTATATTTTGCACAATTACAGGTTCCCTTTGGTATAGTTACATTGGTGTTGTCTCATGCTACCTTTAGTATACCTTTTGTGCTTATTGTGGTGAAAGCAAGGTTAGCAGGATTTGATACTTCCATTGAAGATGCAGCTATGGATTTAGGTGCCAATAGGTTTCAGGTATTCTTTACAATTATTTTACCACTAATTTTACCAGGTATACTCTCAGGGGCTATGCTTGCTTTTGTACTATCCTTTGATGATGTAATTATTAATTTTTTTGTATCAGGTCCAGAAAGTACTACATTGCCAATAAAAATTTTCTCAATGCTTAAATTTGGGTTGTCTCCTGAAATTAATGCATTGTGTACAGTAATGTTGATGATAACATTTATCATCTTAATTATTACTCAAGTTATTAAGGTGAATAAAGCGAAGCTTCACACAGATAGGGCACTGCCTCCACCTGAGTGTTAGTTGAGGTAATCTATTTTCTACCAGCTTTAACTTACGGCTGATAGCTAATTAATAAAATATTTTAATTTTAAGGAGGGCGTATTTTAATGCGTAAAAAATTATTAAAGATGTTAAGCTTGGCTATGGTAGTAGCCTCTTCAACATTAATATTTGCAGGATGTGGTAGTTCCACGCAAACATCAACTGAAACTAAGAAAAGTAATAATGAAAAGGTAGTAAATGTCTTTACATGGGCTAATTACGTACCAGATTCAGTAATAAAAAAGTTTCAGGATAAAACTGGAATTAAGGTTAACTACAGCAACTTCTCAACAAATGAAGAGATGTTAGCAAAGCTTCAGGCCACTAAAGGATCTCAATATGATGTAGTTATATGCAGTGACTATATAATTGAAGTAATGGGAAAACAAAAAGACATATTGATGCAGCCTATAGATAAAGCGAACATACCTAATTACAAAAATGTTGATGCTAAATTTTTAGATCAAGACTACGATAAAGGAAATAAGTATTCTATTCCTTATACTCTTGGTAGTCAGATGATTGTATATAATCCTGATAAAGTTAAATTTGACATTAAAGGCTATAAGGATTTATGGAATTCAGCACTTAAGGATTCAATTGTACTTGTAGACGACCCTAGAATAGTTATAGGAATGACATTAAAGAAGCTAGGATACTCAATGAATGAAACAGATAAAGCAAAGCTAGAACAAGCAAAAGCAGAATTAAAGAAATTAAAGCCAAATGTAAAAGTATTTAATGCAGACACTCCTCATACCAGCTTAATTAATGGAGATGTAAGTGTTGGATACATGTATGGATCTCAAGCATCTGCAGCAGTAAAGGCAAATCCAAAATTTAAAATTGTTTATCCATCAGAAGGCATGAATGCTGAAGAGGACAATTTTATTATACCTGTTAAGGCACCACATAAAAAAGCAGCAGAGGAATTTATTAACTTCATGTTAGATGGACAGATTAGTAATGAAACTACTGAAGCTATTGAATATGTTAATACAAATAGTGCAGCAAAACAATATATGTCAAAAGACTATTTAAATAATAAAGCAGTATTTATTCCAGATGAAGAATTGAAAAAAGCTGAGCGTTTTAAAGATTTAGGAGACGCTGCCAAAACTTATGATTTAATTTGGTCAGAATTTAAACAACAATAGTGTTAACTAGTTTCTATATAATCAATATGTGATATAATGAAATCTAAATATAGCATTTATATAGCAAATTAAATTGTAAGTTGTAAATCTATAATCATTTAGGGGGTGGACTTATGGATATCTGGGATATAGTAATAAAAAATGCTCAAATAGTAGATCCGGAAAAAAATAGTATAATTTATGGAAATCTGGGGTTATGTAATGGAAAGATATCCATAATAACGGATAAGCATATAATAGGAAAACAAGAAATTGATGCAAAAAAACAAATAGTTTGCCCTGGATTTATAGATATTCATGCACATGTTGATGGGAATATGGGTTGTGCAGAGTTATCTTTGGTTCAAGGAATTACTACAACCGCAGGTGGTAATTGTGGTTGTGGCCCTATAAACTTAAAAGAATTTTTTGATGAACAAGATAAAAATGGCTTTCTTATTAATCAAGCACAGTTTGTTGGTCATTCATTTAGTTTAAGAAGAAGGGTTGGTATAACCAACCCTTATGTTTCAGCAACAGTTTCTCAAATTGAGACTATGAAAGAATTAACTGAAAAAGCTTTTGTTGAAGGGGCTATAGGATTATCCTTCGGGCTTGAATATGCTCCAGGCTCATCTTTTGAAGAGGTTATAGCTCTTAGCAAGATAGCAGCACAATATGGAAAATTAGTTTCTATTCATACTAGATTAACTTCACCTTATGATTTAGATTCCCTAAGAGAGGCTATAAGCATAGCTGAAATTACGGGAGCTTCAGTACAAATATCCCACTTAGTATATCAGTATGGAGCAGGAATAATGAGTGAGGCGTTAACTATTATAACTGATGCTAGAAAAAGAGGTCTTAATATATGGGCAGACAGTGGTATGTATACTGCATTTGCAACTAATATAGGTACCAGTGTTTTTGATGAAGAGCATATTAAAACCTTTGGATGGAAGTTTAATGATATGTTTATTGCCTCTGGTAGTTACAAAGGACAAAGCTTAACGGAAAAACTATATAAAAATATGAGAGATAGTGAGGATAATGCTGTTATAATCTGCTTTACTGGCATTGAAAGTGAAATTTATGAAGCACTTTTAAGCGATTATGTAATGCTATCTTCAGATGTGGGACCAAGTCCTACAGGCAATATGGATGAAGGACACCCACAAAATTCTGGTTCTTTCCCACGTTTTTTTAGAAAGATGGTAAGAGAACAAAAGAGTATTTCAATTACTAAAGCAGTTGAAAAGTGTACACTTTTACCTGCCAATTCTCTTGGACTTAAAAATAAAGGAAGACTATCTATAGGGGCTGACGCTGATATAGTAATATTTGATATAGAAAGTATAAAAGATAAATCTGACTTTTTAGATAAAGGTAAGCCTAATGCTTATCCAGAGGGAATTAGTTATGTAATTGTTAATGGACAAATAGTAGTGGAAGAAGAAAAAATTATAAAAGGAATTTTACCGGGAAAAGTTATTAAAGATATTTGATATACAATATTTTAATAATAGCATTAATACTTGAAGTAAATTATGAATAAACAAAAAAGCATATAGTAAAAATCTCAGCATTTTGCTGAGATTTTTTTATTAACTAGGAAGTATTGTATCAACAGGAGTTGTAGCAGGATTTAATTCATCTTTTGGATGGTTATTTGGGGGTATATGGATTTATTTATCCACTATTAGTAATAACAGGGCTACACCATTCTATGTTACCTGTAGATTTACAAATCATTTCAAATACAGGATCATCATTTGTTTTCCAAATTGTTGCATTTGGTAATATTGCACAAGTATCTAAGGGTAAGATAGTATATTGTAAACATAATGTTAAAAGGTATATATTTACAACACAGTTAGTTTATGTTAAAATACTAACAAAATAAAAAAGGAATTGAGGGAGCAATATGACAATATTAACAGCATTAGTTATATTAGGGTTAACTTATGGTGCAAGGATAAGAATTTAAGAAAGCTTAAATAAGAAACGTAGGAGAGGTAAAGAAAAACTCTCCTTTTTCTTATTTTGAAAAGATGATGAAGGAAGGACACCTTAACGGAGTAGATAATGCCATAGTTTTATTATGTTAAATGATAATGTTAGTTGTTAACTAATTTTTATTGTTTATATAACTCCTTCTTTATTTCAGTATAAAATCTGTATTTACAAGAATAGTTAATCTATAATTGTGTAAACTATAATTGCATTGTACTGTATTTCACCCCATAATTTATATTGAACTTTTATTATAGCAACAAAAGAGCATGTATCTTTTTTTAGGATGCAGGCTCTAATTACTTATAGTTGGTGAGTAAGGGGAATAATATTACCTTACTATAAATTTAAAAATATATACTATTAATAAGAAGTATAGTAAGTATTGTGTTATGAAGTTAAAGGAATTATTCTTCTGACAAGTTCCTCTGTGATATTATGAGGAATTCCATAAGATATAAGAGTTCTAATTACCATAGGATCCTCCTTTTCTATTCTACTTAAAATATCATTTACTCTTTCGTTATCTCGTGTCATGTTATCATCAGGGTTTAACGAAGACGTATTTAAATCTTCAATATTTTCTTTACTAGCAACTGCAGTATCAATCTCTTCAGTATTTTCTCTAATGTCTGCTTTGAGATTACTTTGAGATTCATTTTTAATATCTTTAGTTAACTGTGTAGTTTGGTTATAAGTCATGTCTTGCCAATATAATGTTCTAGATCCCATGCATATACATTGCATACAAGGACAATAAGGTGTTGGTAAATAATTATACATTTAAGGTAAGTACCTCCTAAATTTTAATCACGCAATAACAGTATATGATTGAGGTTTAAAAAAGTGAGAATAAAAACAAAAAGAGACTAGCTTTAATAGTGTGATTACTCTATGGTTATTTTCTATTAAGCACATATTCATTAATTAGATAAACAGTATATCCAATAGCTATGACATATAGGTATATATGAATTTGATATAAATAAGAATATGAGAGGTTCTTGGGTTATAGTGCACAGATTTTTATCCTTTGTTTTAATCTTACTAATAGGTTTTCATGTAATGTTTTCAAGATTTATATTAATTCGCAGATAAAATTAAAAAATACTATAGAAAAACTATGTCTAAATACCAGTGGGAATTACACATGATGTTGGCAACTGTAAAGAGAACCTGGTTAACCCTAAGTGCTTTTTATTTTACATGATATTAATATAAGTGTAATACTTTTTTTATAATTTAGTGTTAAAATAAACTTGAAGCGAAAGTTAGCTATACTGTTAGATTCACTCTGTTAAGGCATCAGTAGAAACACTGGTGCTTAATTTTTTTACACAATATTAACAAAATAAACAATTATGTAATAGCAATGTACAGTGTTGTAATACATAGATATTTATAATAATAGGTGTGCTAAGAATTAAAGCTTAGAGGATTTACAAAGATATTCTAATTTTCATGCAGGGCTCACTTGTACTATGGAATTGCTAGGTGGGTTAAGGTATATGCTATGAGTCAGTTGCCTGATATAAACGAGATTCTTCAAGTATTGTCAAATATGTAAATAGCAATAACTGACGGACTTTGTAGGTTCAGCACAGCAAAGAGCACTTGGTTAAATCCATGTGCTTATTACTTTTCAATAAAGTGAAACTTGAATCAGATGGGTGTTAAGTAGCTAAGTGGCATTTAACGGGTAATTTGGTCATTATAATACATTTATCTTTACATTTCTACACTAAAATTTTATAATTTTAAGTAACTCACTAAAAAAGGAGATGTTTAAATGATAAATAAAGACAAGGTAAAGAAGATTATTATTGTAAGTATAATAGTAATAATAAGTCTTATAGGAGTAGGATTTGGTGTATATAAGTATAATGTTGTACAAGCATATAACAACTTAATAACTACAGCTAATAAATACATGGATGCAGGGGAATATGATAAAGCAATAGAAGCATTTAAGCAATGTCTAAGATATAAACAAGATTCTAATATAGATAGAAGCATAAAATTAGCTGAAAATTTGAAAGAAGCTAAGGATATCTATGACGAAGGTACAAAATTAATGAATGACAAAAAGTATTTAGAGGCTATAGAACAGTTTAACAAAGTAACCAAAGCAAATAATAAGTTATATGACAACGCACAGAAAAATATACAAGAATGCAAGAAACAATATATAGCACAAAATTTACAATTAGCTGATAGTTCAATTAAAAGCAATAAATATGATGATGCTAATAAATATCTAGATGAAATTTTGAAAATAGATTCTAATAATGCAAATGCTAAAAAGTTGAAAAATGATATTATTAAGTCTGAACAGGAAAAGGATAATACACAATCATATACCAATAATACAAAGATAACTTTTGAACAAGCATCAAGTATAGTATTAGATAGTATAAAGAATAAAGCACCTAATACAGTAGTTGTTCAAGCAGATAAAGAAATAAGGAATCAAAATGGTTTAAATTATTATGTGGTACATGTAGTAGATAATATGGCAGATCATACAGCTACGAGAGGTTGGTACTATGTTGAAGTGAATACTGGTAAGGCATATGAATGGGATTTAGCTAGTAATAAACTAATACCATTAAATTAGCTTAAGTTTTTTATTATAAAAAAGCATATTACATAACAACCTTCTTAGAATTAAGGATAATTAATTAAATTAGAGAAAAAATAATAATATCTTTGTTTCTATGGAGGAGTATTCTATGTTTCGTAGATTAATTATCAATAAAACTATAGCATGGCTATTTAAAAATAAAAAAATCAGAAGGTCTAAGTCCAGGTTTGGAGGGTTAGGAACTTTATTAAGTACTGGATTAGTAATATATAAGGCGTTGAAGAATACAAATAGGAACTTGCGTTAGCTAAGTTCTTTTATTTTGCGTAATGGAGAGGAATAACAGAAAAATATTTAATGCCATAGTTCTTTAACATGGGGTAAAATTATATTATTATAATAATGCATGAACATAAAAATATGGAAAAATAATTTTATAAAAAAATAAATATGTAGATTATAACACAATAAAAGGAGGTAACAGCAGTGAAGATGAAAGTAATTGCAGAACTTGAATTAGAGGTTAAAGACGATGAGATAGAACAGGATGAGCTGAAAAAAGAAATAGAGAATGGTTTTCAACAAACAAAAGACAGTGTTGAAAGTCAACTTGAAAAAGATTGGAATAGTGCAAAAGTAATACATATAGAGATTATACGTTAGTTCATAATTAGAAAATTGTAAAATCAAGGTAAAGAAGAGAAAAATTCTTAGGCATAGATTTTGGAGTAACAAAAAGCTAGTGGAACATATATAAAAATGGTATAATTTTATAAACAACTAGATTATAAAATAGAATCATAGAAAACTTCAAAACATACTAAATGCAAATAAAAGTTTAAAAAATGTGAATAAGAAAAGATAATGAGGGGTGTAAAACTATGATTAAACATATTGTTACATGGAAATTAAAGGATTTTGCTGAAGGTAAAGGCAAAGTAGAAAATGCTAATAAGATAAAGATTGATTTAGAAAGTCTAAAAGATAAGATAGAACAGATTAAATTTATTGAAGTAGGTATTAATATAAATCAGTCAGAGCAAGCCTATGATGTTGTTTTATATTCAGAATTTGAGAGTGTAGAGGACTTAAATATATATCAGAATCATCCTGAACATATAAAGGTTGCTGGCTTTGTTGGTAAAGTTAAAGATCAAAGAGTAGTAGTTGACTATGAAAGCAACATAATATAGATACACAGTAAAGCACTTGGGTAAATCTAGGTGCTTATTATTTACAAATTTTTTGCAGATATATAGATAAACACGCCCGAAATTTAACTTATACGACCGGATATATTACCATGTTTCGTCACGTTAAATATTTTTAA
>NZ_JABAIW010000018.1:0-79065 GCF_014231265.1 Clostridium sp. DJ247
TTAAACTATTTAAAGGTGGCACAATCTAGCAATGCGCTATGCTACATAAATTAAATTTAAAAGTTCCAAATCTATATATAGATAGTTAACTCTATAAGTTAACTTATTATAATGTTAATTTGCCACTTCTTTATTCAACATGTATTTAGAATATTAATATTTATTGTTAAGCTGGCAAATTAGATAAGTTCAGTTTTACAATTAACTATCTATAGATAAACACGCCCGGAATTTAACTTAAAATGGTTTTATATAACTATCTCTTCCGTACCATTAAATATTTAAGATTATTCCTGTTTTAGATCATAAACATTACCATACTTATTTACATCTTTTATAAAAATTTTTATATATTCATTTTTATCTACTGTTATTTCTGGCATAACACTTCTGCCAGCTTGAATGTTACTGATAAAATCAAAGCATATGCCATCATCCTTGTTAACCGGATAAGAACCATGCTTTTTTACATAACATAAAACATCTTTGTTTAAAGCTGTTTCTGAATTTATAATAATCTGTATAGTTTTTTCTTTAGAAAAGAAGCTTTTAAAAGATCTCATTTCTTTTATTTCATAAAAAATTTCAGGTTTTCCTGTATTTATTGTTAATTGATTTTTACCATTGTTTTGTTTTAACAGTAGAATATTGCCTTTATCTTCAACAGCTGAGAAAATGTAGTATCTATATTGGTTAACTTCTTTTATAGCTTCACAGTATCCATTAAATTCCTTATATTCTTCTCTAGTATACAACTTAACACTATTTTCATTTATATTATCCAATGAAAAATCATCAAGGCTACTTATCTTTAATATATATACTATATCTATATTTTTAGGCCATCTCCATCTTATAGTAAACCTGTCTGAATCTAGTTCATAATTTAAATCATATATTTCATTATGGCTATCCGAAAGTTCAACTATCTTCATTAATAGCGCCCTCCTCTAGACTGATTAAAAGTATTTATAGTGCACTAGTGTAGCTCAAGTTTTAATCTGTGGTTATCTAATTCTTATCTAAAGGTATTATAAAAACCCTTATTTTCATCTATATTAATAGTTATATTCTTGCTGGTATAAGTATTTTTAGAATAGTCTTTTATATCCACATCTATAGGAATAAGGGTAAACACTACTGCAATAATTATATCTGCTAGTGCTCTATATACTGTACCTAACCACGGAAAATATAAAAACCCTAGTTCAACAATGAGACCTGAAATAATTCCTGAAATAATACCACCTATTAAAAAGCCTTTTAGTAAGTTTTTGTTATCAAATACAAGGCTTATGCCTATAGTTATTAAACATCCTAATAGCGTAATTAATACTACTCTAAGTATCATATAAAATATATAAGATTCAAAAATTCCGTTTCTCTTGTCCATGAGAAATCTTTGCTGTGTATCTTTATATATTTTATTGAATATACCTTTTAAATCCTTAACCTCTTTTACACTATAATAGTTTCCGCTACTTGCTCTTGATATTTTCTTAAGCATATAAAAGTTATTTTCATTAGACATTCCAACGGTATATATAGGTGTACCTGTATTTTTAAAGGGTTTAATTGTTTCCTCAAACTTCTTGTCTAAACCATAGGTATCTCCGCCATCTGATAACAAAATTACCATTGCATTTCTACCTGGCTTTTCTGCTGTCTTTATTTCATCATAAGCTTTAGATAGTGCATCTCCCATATTTGTATTCCCTCTAGGGCTTTCGTATAGTTTTAACTTATCAACCATGTCTTTTTTCATTTTATCCGTAACTTCAGTCATAGGCAGTATTTGTTCAGCAGCATGGTCAAATCTATAAAAAGAAACTCTATTTTCTTTATTCATACTATCTAATAAATCTAAAGCTGCTGAAAACCTTTCATTTTGCGGATCGGTTTTACTCATACTTGCGGAGGTATCTATAATTACTACAACATCATTAATTTTTTTAACTTTTCCTGTACTTATTTCATATAAGAACTGAAAAAGCGATCCGAATATAAAAAGCAAAACTAAAGTACAAGGAATTAAAAACTTAAATGAGGTTTTTAAATAATTATTTTTCCAGCTTAAACCGTTAAGTCTTGGATTTATCATCTCTGCTATAACACACATAAGTCCTATACATAACGCCAGAATTCCAAAGTACAAACCCATAAGAATACTGTGAGGTATTATGTATTGATACACACTTATCAATATTTCTCCAATAACAAACCCTGCTACCCCACCTACTAAACTCATAATGGTCATAGTCAAATTTATTCTTTTCTCTACCAAGTAAATACACCCCCATTTTCAATTAGCTTATTTCGGGCAGCAGTTCCACATCAATTCCATGAAGTGAATATCCATTTTCTAAACAATAATTATAGAATTCAATTGCAGTTCTTATATATATAATATCCTTTGCTCCAAATCCCCCCATTAGATTTAATTTTTCAATACCGCTGCTCCTTATCTCATGTATATATCCTATCTTATAGCTTCTAGTTTTTCTATCAAAGTCAAAAGCATATTTTATAAAGCTGCTGCTGTAATCTCCAAAGAAGTATTTTTCTTGATACCCTTTTACATCATAGTTCATTAAGTAACTCTTAAGTGCTGAGTTACTGTCAAGTATATTATAAAGTTTACGATAAAGCTCTTCTTTAGAAAGAACTTTACCATCCCAATCCGACAGATTAACATTAGCCCTTTCCTTAAGCTCTTCTTCAAAGGATTTGTTAAATTCTTCTTGTGTTAAGATATGTTTACTACAAAATAGTGTTATTCTTTCAAGTACTTTTTCTTTTCCGTTTTCTATATTCTCTGACAGGCTTCCTATATATTTATCTTGTAAATAAAAGGCCTCACCATATTCTCTTTCAAGTTTATCAACAATATCATTCACTACATTTGTGTAATAAATTTTTACATTTTGTGCTGTATACTCATTCTGATGTTTTATTATTTCATGTTCATATGTATTAATTGTTTTCTCAATGTGATTAAGCTGTTCTATTTCAAAAGAAACCTCCTCATGAATTTCTAATAAAATAAACTCATACTGCTGAATAATTTTTTTTGACAGATGTAATTTTAAAACTTGTAATTTTCTATCATATATGTCAGCAAATATTTTTTTTCTTACTTCTTGTATACTTTTGTTTTTACTAAAAAGGTTTTTAAGACTAAAGCTTTCCACAAATCTTGATTCATATATATCATGTATTTCATTATTTATATTGTCTATAAGCATAGTCATTGATTTAATTTTTTCTCTTAAGTATTTTACTGCATCCCCTTCTTCAGAAGTCCATTTAAAAGCACAGTATAAACCTAGTTTAGGATTGTTTAATATACATTCCCGCACCAAACCTCTCAGTTCCTTTTCTATATTCATATTTGGTAGATTATTTTCTGAAACCTTTATAAAGTTTTCTACAAAGAAACTCTGGCACCTATCTCCATATAAGCTTTCTTCTACTTGTCTTAAAGTAAGCTTTGAAAGTCTTTTTTCCACAGCTGAAGCGTTACACATCATAATTCCGTTCATATCCATTATGCTTATACCTTCACATAACATAGACTCTAACTTTGAAGCTACACTTTTTTCATCTATTTTTAAAACTTCAACTATAGATTGCTTTTCTTTTATTGAAAATTCATTTAGTTTTCTTATAACTCTTTCATAAAAAGACTTTAAAACGGTGACAGCAATAGCTCCATTAGGTCTTTTAACCTTGGAAAGTCCAGCTGTAATATATCTATTTATAGAGTTTTCCCTGGTTATGTTTGCCTTGAATCTGCTGTTATCATAATACTGATTTTCTGTATCAGAATAAGCTTCTCCGCTTATGTTTCTATTCTTTATGAGATTAATATAGTATATTATCTCATAGTTGTTATCCATAGATGCAGCCGGTATTATTCCTCTTTCATTTTTTTCTTCTAGAACATAGATCATATAAAATACAGGTCCAGTCCAAGTTGCAGGCAGCTCCCTGTCCTGTCCATAAACGGCTATCTTTTCATTAAACTTAAAACTATCCTTCTGTATATATTCTATTTCTCTGAAAAAACTTACTGAAACTGCCTTAGAAAAAAATTCATCTTCTACATTTTTTTCTTTTATGAGAATATAAAGATCAGCTGAACCAGTTTTAAATACCTCAAGCATCTTTTTCCTTATAAGTATAGTTATCTCTGGAATTATTATATTTAAAGGATCATCTGATGTAGTAATAACAGAAATATTTATGTTTTCAAAGGAATTAAACAAGTTTCCACTGGATAATATTTTATCTCTAGCCATTGTTATTTTCTTGTTGAAATTCTCTAGATTTTTTTTATCACTATAAAACTTTTCTTTAATATTCCTTCTCAATTTCTTGTTATCTTTAAAATCACAGCTAAATTGAAAATTAAAGCAGTTATCTTTATCATCTATGTTATCTGTTATAATATTGATAAAAGCTATGCCTCCTCCATTGTCCCATTTTTCCTTTATACTGCTGCTAATATGTTCATATGCCGCCTTAACACTATCACCTATGAACACGAAAAGTATAGGATTGTTAGCACTTCTTTGGGCATCGCCGTTATAAATTCTTCTATCTACCTTTAAATCATATTCTTCTGCAAATCTTTTTAACACCTGTTCCATAAATATTCCTCCGTAATATAATACAATAAGGAAATGGAAGGCAAGGTTTAAACCCTTACCTTCAAAGCCATTATTCTAGTTGCTTTCTTACCTCTTGCACTCTTAAAAGTATGTCACTATAAAAAGCAAAAAGTTCATCTCCATTTATCAACTGATATCTTCTAGTATCTAACTCTTCAACTAACCCCTTAACATTGTCTAAAAGAGTATTTATATTTGAAATAAGAGTTGTCACTCCATCTTCCATAGAAAGCTGCTCAAGCTTTTTATCAGAGGTTTTGTCTACAATCATTCTTTCTCTTTCATCTAGTGCAACATATTTACGGAATATTGCTTCATGATGATATTCTTTTTGTTTTAGAGCATTTACGAAGGGTTCTATATTTACTTTACTATCTTCCCCGTCATTGTAAACATAGAATACACCTTTCTTTACTATAGTATCTGTATATAATGCTCTTAAGAAATTATCTATATCCGCTTCAGCCTTACTTAAATCCTTTATTATATTTTCAAGTTCATTCTTTTTAGCTATAACTTTTTCGTATTTCTCAACTTCGTCTATTACAAGCTTTGTAAGTTCAGGAGTTCTTATGAGATTGTTTTTTGCCTTTTCCTCATTACTGCCTTCAAAAATATAATATTTCTGCATATCATGGTTTTCTATAGGAGTGAGACCTGTGTCTAAAAGCTTTTTAATGTCTGCTATTGCTCTTTTTGTTTCCCCTATATTGGGTATGCCCTCTTCTATATTAGTTTTATAGTTTTTCATAAAGTTCTCAATACAGAACTGCTCAGTAACAATGCATTTATATCTTTCATTACTGCTCTTTTCTGTATCTACTATACATCTAAGTTCTACAGCCCTATCAAATAGGTTCCTTACCTCTATATTATATTTCTTTATTCTTTCGTTAAAATAAGTTGTGCCCCAGGATTGCTCTGGAATTGGTGAAGGCAGATATACCCAGTTTCTGTCTCCATTTTGATATAAATGTCTTCCTATTCCATCACGTTCAAGCAAGGTTTTCTCATAAATTTCTTCATAATGTTTTATAGGTGCATAAGAATAAAGTGGAACTCCATTCTTAGTATTTAACCAGAATATTCTATTTGTCACCATACTTTCCTTAATATTGATAGAATCTCCCTTGTGAGAATTTTTCTTGTACTCTTTAATTCCTTCAAGAATCTTCTTTGCATTTCTAGGAACTGAAACCATACTCCATGTAGGAAAGTTTAGTGCCTCCATATTGCTTATATGAAAAATCGGAACTGCATCCTTATCAAGTTTTGGTCCAATTTCATCCTTAATTATACTTATTATAGACTTATCTTCTCCATATTCAAGTGCTAAGAAATCCTCCATGGATTGCGTTATTACATCTCCATATTCCTCAGAAACAAAATTTGAAATTGAACCCACTACATCTATACGAACCTCATCAAGCCACTTTTGGGATTCCTCTAAAAGCTTATAGGAGAATCTTCTTACAAGCTCATCCGCAGTCTCTTTGTTTACAATTCTTTCAATGTAGTCTGTTAAATCTGGCACTTTTACTACTGTCCAGGAATAAGTTCTTCCAAGGGCACCTTCTATTTCTTCACCTTTAGCAAGTATGTCTCCATCTTCTTTAAATACTTTATTTAATTCATTAAGTATCTCAGTATATACTCTATAAATCTTACTGTTTAATTCACTTAAGTCCTGAATTACCCTACTGTAGAACTCCATCATTCTCATAATTCTTTCTTCTTCAGACCTTAGCATATACTCTTCACTTTTTGCCTCTATGTAGTCATTTTTCTTACCTTCTTTAGTAAACAAAATTGCTTTTCTTGCCTCTATAAATTTATCTTCAGATAACTCCTTCTTAAATTTTATTTCTCTAGATATATTTGTTAGCCTTTCTTGTAGAGATGTAATTTGTACTTCTAGTGTCTTCACCACACAGAAGCTGTGAGAAAGCAACATTCTAGATGCATAGAAAGGCCCTTTCTTAGGATCTTTAAAAATTCCATCTACCATTTCTCTGGCAGTACTTTGAACTTGTCCTGGGTACTGAGTTTTTACTTTATTATACTCATTTGTGCAATCCCTTAAATATTCCTTCATCTCATCATCTATATCTACTGATTGCTTCTTTATGACGTTATCATAATTATATCTTTCTCTACTCTTGTAGCCTGTGAGAGGCTTTCTGTTCTGAAGCTGCTCCTCAAATCTTTCAATTACAGAGTCCTCATCTAACTTAAGCTGTCGTATAAACTGGTCTACTTCTTGTTCTGTAGGTACATTATCAAACATATACTGCATTTTTTCAAAAAGTTTATATGCAAGATACGTGGTTATTTCCTCAAGAGGTAATACGGCAGAAGAAGCACCTATTATTACATATCTGTAATTTGACATATAAGGTTTTGCCATATTGTCTGTATTTTGCTTTAAATTACTTATGTAGTCTTGTATTGCAAATACTCCACCGGACTCTCTTACTTCATTAGACATAAAGTTTACAATATTTTCTGCAGTAACATTCATACAATAGTCGTAAGCATTGCTCATAGGTCTTCCATCTACATTGGTAGCAGAAATCAAATGACAAAGATTAAATGGAGGCATTGGGGAATCAACAGTAAGTCTATTTCTATATTTTTGTGTAAATCTCTCATGTCTGTCCCCTATACCCATAAGATAATCCAATTCCTTAAGTGCTGCAAAACCATTCTTTATTATGTAGGATTGTGCAGATTGATTATCAGAGGTCCTTGATAAGTTAACATCAGGAGTGAATAAATACCCCATTATGTTTACCTTGTCGTCACCCTTTGAACCATAAATACTGTTCATTATACCCCTTACTATGTAGGGTATATCTATAAAGGTACCGCTTCCTGTTCCTCCTGAAAGTCCTGATAGTATAAATACATGAAGTGTTTCTTCTGTATCTTCTTGTAATAATCTTATCTTCTTTTCAATACAGTCAACAATCTCATTAATCTTTGTAAAGAGTAAAAGTCTTCCAACTTGTCTAATTCCACCTGCACCGTCAGTACCACTTTCTGATGATAGCTCTGGAGCTAGCCATTCCTTTATACAATCATCTAATATTTTTCTATCATTTAAAATAGACCTTAACTCTGCATTTGACAGCATAACTAGTTCGCTTTGAGGATCAAGTCCTACCCCTCCGTTCATTGGATATCTTTTGTTTTTTTCTCCCTGATTAGTTTCAAAACCTAAAAACTCTACTTTCTTAGGCTTATCCTTTCTTGTGTTTGAAATAGTATCTTCATCAAGAACAAATCTTTTATTTATCTGATATTTTAGCCTAAGCATTGCATCTATACCAGTTCCTCCAAGACCTATTACAAGTACAGGATTAGATATAGTTTCTATACGTATTTTATCACTTATAATACCTCCACCCTTGCTTACTTCAAGATCCTGAAGATGTTCTCTAACTCTACTGTTCATATTGCTCCTCCATTCCTATAAGTTTCCACTATAAAACCATATATTCTATTTAGCATGAAATTCTATTATTATACATTTTGGTACTTTATTTAAAAATACTGTTATCTTATTTCCATTATAAAGTCTTACTTTTGAATCACTTCCAAGCCTTTTTCCAGATCTTTGCAAAGCACAGTCTGATTTATTAATCAATTCTATACTATCATCATTTCCAAATATAAATCTTATAGCTTCAGTCTCTGCATACTCTTCTTTTAAACCTAATACATCAAATAGAGTAAAGCTTCCTGTATAACCATCTAAATTTCTAAATTGTGGAGGCAAAACTTCACCTGTATTTTCATCTTTAATATGCAACTCTACTCTACCAAAACCCTGAATACGCTTTTTCCTTATTAGAGCTATGATCAAATAAGCTAAAACAGCTGCTAATATAGTTCCAACTATAGCTAACACTATTGGATTTTTAAGTATAGTATTTTTAGAAGCTGTGTTTGCAGAAGGCTTTGAAGCTGCTTTACCCGCCTCGTCTCCTATAACTACAGCATTGCTTTCTCTGTAAAAGCTATTTCCATCAACTCTTACTTTAAGCTCATACTTTCCGTCTCCTAAATAAGAATATTCTCCTTTAAATACACCTTCTCCAACACTTAAAGGTATTTCTTTAACTGAATTGTCTTTTAAGCTTTTAACAAGAAGCTTTGCCTTCATGTTATTATACAGTTCTTTATCCGTAATCTTCTGGGCATTACTGCTGAAATAGGCTTCAACCTTTATTTTATCTCCCTTTTTAGGGTTTTGTGGATTAAAATTTGCCTCTATCTGGAGGTCATAATTAAATATATAACTTACTTTTATATTACTTCCGCTTACACCCTTTACTTTCACTGTCCACTGACCTTGCTGAGGCTTGACAATCTTAAGCATTGAGTATTTTTTTGATGAAGTAAAAATTGCATTTTGAGATGGTATTGCTACCGTTTTGCCTGATGGATCTAGAAGCTTTAATTCTACAGGTTTATCAGAAAGCATAGATATATTTGCTTCTAGTACATTTGAATTTGGTATATGAACCTTTAACTCTTGAAAGTCACCATTAGCTGTTATAGTTCCTCCATCTTGAACTTTTAGCTTTGAGTTATCAGCATATATATCTGTAAGAATACTAGGAAGGTCTGCTGATGTATTAGTTATGTAACTTTTCCCTTTAGTTGAATTAGATATATCATTAAGTTGTGTTTTATCAACAGTGCTATCATAATTTAAGCCTATAGTATATACTGGGTATCCTTTATCTTTACATATATCTATTGCACTATTTAAATCATTTAAGGATTCCTGTAAGCTTCTTTGTGGATCGTTTTTTCCATCAGATAACAAAATTATAACTGGCTGATGACTCTTATCATGACCACTATCTAGTAATTTTGCTGCCTCTAGAAGTGCGAATCCGGTGTCAGTTTTTTGGCCAAAAGGAATATTTGAAGCCATATTCTTTATTCTATCCTTATCTTCAGAGGAGCTTATACTATCTAAATTGTGTTCCCTCACTATACTATCTGAATAAGCCACAAGACCTACCTTGTTACCCTGAATCTGTGCCATATCAAGAAACATTTTTATAGCTTCTGTTCTTATTTCTTCTGGATCACTGTCATTCATAGAACCACTGGAGTCCAATACAAAAATTACATCCATATTTGAGGAAGCCTGACTAGCCCCAACCTTTGAAAAAGGTATAAAAACTATCTGAAGTACATATATTAAAACTACAGCTAAAGTCCATTTAATTTTACTTTTCAAAATTATAACACTCCTTATATCACTCTCATGCTCCTGCTTTTGTATTTTATCTCATGACTATCCGCTCTAATACTCCTATCTGATTCAAGTTTTACTTTATTTAAGTTCATTATTAGCTTGGCTCAAAATCCAATTTATAGGCTCCGCCACTTCTTTTGCCTTATAAGTTTCTTCGTTATCTGTATTTTCTAACACACTACATGAAAAAAACTCATAATTAGCAAAGTTATGTTCAAATTTTCTTATTACTTTATCTTCTCCCATTTCTCTGAGAAAGTCTATCACATTGCCATTATAGTTAAATAAGTCCATTTTATTTACTATAACTGCAACGGGTACATCAATAAGCTTATTAAGTTTAATTTGTTTAATTTCTCTTAACCCTAGTATAAAACGATCTATCAAATCATCTACATTGGTATCACTGGAATTACTATTTTTGTATTGGTCCTTTACTTTAATATCTTTTTCTCCACAAGCAATGGACAAAGGGTCAATAATAAAAATTAATCCATGGATATATTTGTAATAATTTTGCCTTCTAATGTTGGTTCTCAAGTCAAAATACTCTCCTGCAATATCATACATATATAAAAGTTTTTCACTTGAAAATTTGTCTGAATTTATAAAAACATTATAGACGTCCATATCTGTTTTACTTGTTTTTTCTGGAGGAATACCTTTTTTAAATAAGACTAGATGTTTTTCCATTTCCTCCTCCAATTTTTGATTTAAAAATCTTATATTCCACTTTTTTTCCTTTGAAATATCCTCAATTAGAGCATTTATAGTAGAATACATAAAGGAGGTTTTCCCTACAAATTTTCCTCCAACAATTGGTATGCATATTGGCGATGACTCTCTACTCTCAATATCCTTAGAACATACAGGACATATAGCCTTAAGCCTAAACCTTCCTGTTGAATTAGTACATGGTAGTACTTTCCCACACTTGCATTTTCTTTTAATTATACCATATGGTCCTGGAATTAGCATTTTATGAATTTCACCACAACTTGGACATATATAATAAGGTATATTAAATTTACTATGGCAATGAGAGCATACCCCTGCTATTTTACCTTTTATAAATCTTATCCTCTCAACAGATATTACTATAGAATAATATAAGTAAATAGGAATGCTTATAACAGTTATTATTAAAAAATGTATAGAAAAACACATTATATTCACTAAAGTTCCAACTATCTGTATTGCTACTTGTGCAGTTTTTACTCTGCTTAAAGTAAAGTATGAGTCTTCCGTTAACTGCTGCTTTAATACTAAAATATAGCCGATATTAATAGACTTTGCACTTCTATAGGTATTTAATAAATCCTCATATTGCTTATAGAAAAAGTATTTTTCCACTGAAGGCTCGTCTAATTCTGCTTTAGTTTTCAATGAATATTTTTTATTAAAACTATAACTGAACCCCTTAAAATAACTTAAAATACATTTAAAAAGCCCCTGAGCAATTCCTGCAATAACGCCTACTAGACCAAGAACTACTAATGACACAAGCCTAAGTATATCTTCCAAAAAATCACCTCCTACTACTGCAAACACAACTTTATTTGTTATAGATAACCATGTCCGAAATTTAAGTTGTAGGTATCTATAAAAACATACATTAATCAAACTTTCAAATTACTTTTTAAAAAAATTAAGTAAACTTTTCTTTTGCCCCTTTTGTTTTAGCTTTCTTGTAATTTCTCCCCACTGTATCATTATCTCTATCTTATCTTTTAAGTTATTACTTTTACCTCTGAGATAAGCTTCATATTCCTTTAGCTTCTTTTCAGAAACCTTTGTTAATATATTTATAATTCTTTCATCTACAATTTTTTCTGTTTCTTCACCTAAATCTTCTATATCTTTAAATACCAGTATAATAAAGTCCATAAATATTTCATAACCTTCTTTATCATAAGACTTTAATATATCCTTATATTTTTTCGTAAGTACAATATCCTCCAGGGTATCCATATATATTTTGTAAAAAATACTTGAGTATTCCATACAAAATAAAGCCTTCTTAACTTTACTATGATCCCTAGAATCTTTAAGGTATACACATATATTTGATAAAAACCACTTTAAATATTTTTCGTATTTATCTGCGCTCATATTAAAAAATTCAACTTTAAGGTCCTGCAGCAGTGCAGCTCTATTTACTATTCCAGTGCTTTGAATTCTTCTGCCCGTATGTATTAGTTCTGTAATACTACAAGGTGTTTTTATATTGTTATCAGCTTTCAACTGAAATATCTTTTCTATAATATAAACCTCTCCTGGTACACTTTCTATATTAATTTTTTCTTCAAAATTTGTAAAAAGCTTTCTAAGTACAGGTTTATCAATAATCTCTATTATGGAGCTTTTAGTTACAAAATCTATTATTCTGCTGTATTCTTCTAAAGACGTATCCTCACTGTCAGAGATTCCTAAATATAATTTAAGAGCATCCGAAAACTTCTTATCTCTGTAATCATGAAAAAACTTAAAAACTTCGTTGCAGTAATTTATAAAAAAATCTTTTTTATCACTGTTCTTCATTAATTCAAAACTATATATTGAAAATAAAAAATCACTTGTATCAGTTAGATTATTTATTTGTGAGTATGTTTTTCTTTTCCACTGATTATTTTTATTTCCTTCATCTATTATAAAATTCATTAATAACTCTTCAATTCTGCTATCTTTATATGAACAATTATTAATATAATAAGCCGTAAGAATTATTTTAGGAAAATACTCATAGTCATTTTTAAAATAGTTAAAAGTATCTAAGATATCATGTGAAGATGTTATTAATATTTTTAAACACAGGTTTAATAATATGGTTATGTTTTTATATTCCTTTGATTCTGTGCTAAATAGTACTTTTCTGTTGTCAATACCACATTTATTATTAAAGGCAATTATATCTGATACTATAGTTTCAAAATAAAACTTTGCATGCCTAACTTTGCCGCCTTCAAGGTAAGTTTGTATATCTTTTATTCTAGTTGTACCTAAAGATACTTCAACAAATCCCCTAATAGAAACCTCTTCAATGTTTCTTATTCTATTATATAAATCTATTATATCTTCTAATATAATCTCTTCAACATCTACTACAAGATAATGAATAGAATTAAAAAAGAATTCATAAGCTTTTCCTATATGTTCGCTATTTCCTACTTCTATGGCAGCTTTAAACAAAAACTTTGTTATGATTTCTGCAAGCTCTATGTCTACCTGAGTGCTGATTTTTTCAAGCTTAGAATCAAGTTGGTAAAAAATCTGCTTATAAGCATCTATAGATTTATAATTAATTGCAAAACTTAGAGCCTTTTTAACATTTTCTATATCTGATTTTTCTATTCCCTTTTTCACCATATTATATAAGCTTATACAATGATCTATATTCTCATCCAGAATATTATATTCAAACTGATCAAGGAAACTTATAAAAGGCAAAAATACTTCTTTAGAAACTGTATATCCTACTTCTGCTCTCTTTACAAAACTGCTGTTACATACTACTTCATCATTATATCCATCAATAAAATTAAAAACATTATATTTATATAGTTTCTGGTTATCCCTAAAATTAAATTTACTTCCTTTGTTATCAATTGCACAGAGGATATAATTTAAATCCTCTGGATTATAGCAATAAGTAGTAAAGCTAAATTGTTGTGCTAGTTTTTTAGGCAGCGACATTTGCACTGCAGCAATCCAAAATGGAATAACATCTTTATCATCAGAAAATATTATTCTTTTTTTATCCTTGCTATAACCTATAACTGATTTCATAAGCTGTATGAAGTCTTTTCGTTTTTTATCCATTAAGCTCTCTTTAAAAAAGTTGCTTATGGTATGAAAATTAATTACATTATCTAGAGGTATTTCTTCAAGCTCTGGAAGATAACCTATCTCTAGTATGTTTTCTTCTTCAAAATTTAATTGACTTCTAAAAACAGAAGAACCATAGAGTTCTATAGGATAGAAATTCCAAGGCTTATCTGATATAAGTACATGACAAAAATAGTTTCCATACCTGCCGGAATAGTCTTTACCTGTATATTGAGCACGACAAATACAATACTTACCGCTTTCCGTCCTAAAAGAGGAAAAAGATATTGGGAATAATTTAACTATTTCTTCAGGGGAAGGCTGAGTTGGAAGGTTATCTGGTGGTATGTATACACAATAACTTTCTATCTCTTTTCTCTCTTCATTGGTAATACCCTTTGACATAGAATATGTTTGAAATCCCATGCCTGAGGATAGTCCTTTTTTACATGAAGTATAAAAAAGCTGCTTAATTGCCATACTCTCATCACTTCCTTTTTTCCGCCTTTATCAATTTATGTTTATACAGAAGCCATAAAAAAGGATCTTCTACTCTATGAGGTCTTAGTTTTGTAATTTTATCACTTTCAGGATTACAACCTAATGCAGTTATCCCAAAATAACCATATTCTTTGAAATTTGAGCTTAACTGATTTGCGAAGTTTTCCCCTCCCCAGCTTCTAACTAAGGATTCCATAGTTCCATTCATATCTTGGAAATCTGATAAATCAAAACATGCCTTGTTTATATGGTTGCTGGAATAATGTATACAGCTAGATGAATCTACTAGTGGCTCCACTGCATCTATCTTTGAAAAGGCCACAGCTACAGGTATATCTATAAGTTTGTCCATTTTTATGCCATTTGCTTTTCTAATAAGATTTGCAGTTCTTGAAAGTAAATCTTCTATTTCTGTGTTTTGCTCTGGCAGTGAAGTTCCTGGTGGAAGCATTTCTCTTACATTTTCTAGCTGAAGAGGATCAAGGAGGAATATTATACCTGAAGAATTATATATATATCTATTTACAGTCTTCATTGTATCTTCTGAATCCAAATCTTCACCTGCTGTGTCAAAGAAAGCAATTGTAACCACATTACTTATTCTTTTACTTTTAAAAAAGCTTCCAAGTATCCCCTGATCTTTAAATGTAAGATTATAAATAAGAGGTTGTTTTACAGAGGAATCTGATTTAGCTGAACGAGTTACTCTTATCAGTTCACTTCTTTTAAAAACAGGATTATAAAAGTCATTTCTATACCTATTTATTGTTCCATCATTTACTGCAGTAAGACTACAGTTAAAGGCCGATCCTATTTGATTCATTATTTTATCAATTAAAACGGCAATATAATGACTTTTTCCAGCTTCCTTCGCTCCAATTACCGCAAATACTAAGTCGTCGTATTGTCCAATAGCAAATGGCAGTTCCGCTTGACAGGTTGGACATATTTTTATATGGGTTTTATCACCACATTCAGTACAAAATACAGAATCCGGCATTTCATTTTTATTTTCTGTATTTTTGGGCTTAAGTATAGTTGCTTCTCTCGCATTCTTGCATATTTCCGGATCATTTTTACATATGAAACCTACATCACTTAAACTATGCTTTGAAAAACAATATGGACATATGTAGTAGTCTTTCTTTTTAAAATTAAACTTCATTGTAAAACCTCCTCATTGCTGTGTGTTTATAATTACTTAAAGTATAAGCTCTCTTTTGCTGGCGATATTATTCTGTATACCTTACTGTTACTATCATCTAAAAAGAATAATTTTACATAGGTATTCTTTCCTATATTTTCAATTGGTAAATTAAAAGATATTGTTTTATCCTTTGTAAGAGTTTGATAATCAGTGCTAAACAAACTTTCTCCATCTGATTTTTGAAGAGGCATATTTCCGATCCTACCAATCAGAACAAGTTGAGGCAAGTTTATTTCTTTACTACTTGTAGATAAAGTTAGTTCTAATACTTTCAATTTACCTAAAAGGTTCCTTTTTCTTTTTACTTCATAGAATATCTCCTCAGGTACCTTGTTTACTACAAGCCTTCTTTGACCTTCAGAGAATAGTATTTTCCCCTGATACTCTACTAAGGTATAAATACAAAAATAATAATTTCCTTCTATTACCTTATTAACTGTATAATCCCCAATCTCAAGTCCATTTTCTCTTTTTATTAAAATTTGTGAAGCACATGAGTCTGTAGATCCAACGGGAAACCGATCCATTCTATAGCATAGCAGAATCTTATTTATACCAGCTGGCCATCCCCATTCCAAAGAAAGCTGACCGTACTTTAGTTCTGCCTTTACAAAAGAAACTTCTGGAATATTGTCTTTGTCAAAGGTTATAACTTCTATATTTTGTATTTGTTCTAAAGACTCATTAGACTCATGTTCTAGTTCAGCTTGTTCTAAAACTTTCTCAGTAAAATTACTGTTATGTACTTGTGAATGTTCTATTTTTGCAGCTTCCCTTATTTTGTCACTTTCTTTTTGTATATCTTGATCATAATTATTATTTTTATTATCTTTTTCTTCTTTAGATTCTTCTGTTATTAAATGATCTTCATAGTTGTCAGACTTTGGATCATCTCTAGTTTCAGAATTTATATGTTCATTTTTAAAGCTATCCTTAATTCCTATAGTTATATTACTAGTGTCTTCATTAACTTTGTTAATAAATTCTTGCGTATATACATGATCACCCGTTATTTCTTCTATTTTTTCTCTTATATCATACTCTGATAATAAAGAAAACTTATTAACAAAATTATGTATTTCCTCTTGTGAGATATTATCTTTAACAGAAAGTATTATATCTACTTCATCAGTTAATTCTTCCAGTTCACGCTGCTTTTCTTCAATCATTTAATGTATCCTCCTGAGTAAATATATTTACGAACTTAAAACACTAGCGTAACAATCTATAAAATATAACTTTTTTAAAAAAATATATTGCTATAACATAGTATAAATTTATAAAATATTCTTGCACATAAATATTTTACCATACATGCGTAACTTTTAAAGATATACATTAGAATATTTCTTTTTATAAAAGACTCAGCTTATTTAACTCATCTGTAAATTTTTCAAAGTTTATAACTCTAGAAGAATCTAATATGAGTTTTACAACTTGAAGTATTTTTTATCTTCAGTTACTAATATGTATTCTCTGTGTTTTTCACAAATGCTGATTAGTATATAATCACTTTCTGATATTTTGTTTCCATTTACAAAATATACATTATTATATGATAAAATATCATTATAAACAAAAAGACATATGACACTTTTGAAGTTTCATATGTCTTTTTTACATTCAGTTTTAGCTATTAGTACTAGCTGAATTAGTATTGGTGTCAGTTTTAGTTTTATCTTTATTTACCCCTTTTTTATATCCATTACCTGACTTAGTTACTTCAGGCATAGTTTGTTTAATAGAATTAGCCTGATCTTGTGATATAATTCCAGCATTTACAAGTTCACTTAATAAATCAGTTTTTTGTTTTGGGTTGCTAGCAAAGTAAGCTTGACGTTCTGTTTCGCTCATATTCTTTACTTTATCCATTTCAGCTTTTCTCGCATCATTTTTTTGTTTTATATAATCTAATATCTTATTTTCTTGGTCTTGAGAAATAACTGATGAACTAACTAATTTGTCAAACTTAGCTTTAATGGTTTCATTAGATCCTTTAGCACCCTTGTTTCCTGGATGAAGTGCTTTTACCACAGCATTAGCCTGATCCTGTGACACAATTCCAGCACTTACAAGTTCATTTGCTAAATTAGGCTTTTCTTTTGATTTATTAGCAAAATAAGCTTGACGTTCTGCTTCACTTAAATTCTTTATTTTTTCTCTCTCTACTTTTGCTGCTTCACCTTTTTGTTTTATAAAATCTAATATTTTATTTTCTTGATCCTGAGTAATTGTGGATGCACTAACTAATTTATCAAGTTCGGCTTTAATATTCTCTGTGGAGTTCTTAAAATTCTCTTTTAGATGTTGTGTGTGTACTGTTTGTGACTTTGCCTCTTTTGTACTGCTCTGTGCAAATACTAGAGTCCCTGTTGATAAAAGAACACTTCCAGCTACTATTGCAGGGATTACTTTACTCATTAATTTTTCCCTATTCATTTTTATTCTCCTCCATTTTTCCTTTAAATATTTTAATAACTTTATGTATATATGTTATCCTCTATCTGTGTCAACTTAATTACAACTTAATTACTAATTTATGACTATGGTGTTAACAGTTTGTAAACAGCTCCTCTATTTCATTTTCATTCATGTTAGAAAGCAATATTTCTTCTCCCTGGTTTTCGTTGACTACGTTATTAATTATTTCCCTCTTTCTTTCCTGTATCTTATAAATTTTCTCCTCTATGGTTCCTTTAGCAATAAGCCTTATAACTTCTACTGTTTTTTTCTGGCCAATTCTATGTGCTCTATCTGAAGCTTGTTCTTCTACCGCTGGATTCCACCAAGGATCAAAGTGAATAACTATATCTGCTGAAGTTAAATTAAGCCCTGTTCCACCAGCTTTAAGGGATATTAAAAATATAGGGACTTCCCCCTGATTAAATTCTTTAACCATATCACCTCTAGCTTCTGCTTTTACACTTCCATCTAAGTACATATACCTTATTCCTTGACTTTCAAACTTTTGCCCAATATTTTTTAATACGGAAGTAAACTGCGAGAAAAGAAGTATCTTATGTCCTTGATTTATGTTGTTTTCTACTATATCCATTAAAGCTTCAAGTTTTCCGTTATCTCCAGTATAATTTTCTATGAAGGTAGAAGGGTCACAGCATATTTGTCTAAGCCTTGTTAGTATAGATAATATCTTTATTTTGCTTTTATTAAAGCCCTTATCTCTAATTTCATCATTTACTTCTTCCTTAGCTTGCTGAAGATACGCTGCGTATACTTTCTTCTGCTCATCGGTCATGTCTACTATCATGTTGTGCTCAATCTTAGGAGGAAGCTCCTTAATGACATCTTTCTTCAGCCTTCTTAAAATAAAGGGCTTAATATGCTTATTTAATTCCTCAAGAGCTTTCTTATCTCCGTTTTTCACTATTGGAATTTCATATTTTTGAACAAATTTTCTATGGTTTAGAAGGTAACCTGGCATAATATAATCAAAAATTGACCATAGCTCTGTTAATGAATTTTCAATAGGTGTACCTGTTAACGCAAAATACCCCCTTGCCTTTATACTCTTTACACTTTGAGCATTTAAAGAATCTGGATTTTTAATGTTTTGAGCTTCATCTAAAAAGCAGTAATTAAATTTAATATCTTTGTATTCATCTATATCTCTCTTAATAAGTGCATAGGAAGTAATAACAATATCCGCTTCTTCTATTTTCTTCCTCTGCTCTTCTCTTTCATCCTTACTACCTGACACCACTAAACAACTAAGTTCCGGTTGAAACTTTTTTATTTCATCTTCCCAATTATATACTAAAGATGTAGGACATATTACTAAAGATGGGTATTTATCTCCTTCTCTAGATACCTCTGAAGTTATAAATGCTATAGTTTGTAGAGTTTTCCCAAGGCCCATTTCATCTGCAAGTATACCTCCAAATCCACAATTAGCGAGAGTTTTAAACCATTTAAAACCAAACTTTTGATATCCTCTCATTATGTTATCCAAGTTATTAGGTATGGTATAGTCTATATCTCCTATATCCTTTATATTATTTACAAGTTCTCTAAATTTTTTGTTTCTTTCCACAAAGGTTATATTGTTATCCTTTAAACTTGAATCCATATAGGCTGCATTATATTTAGAAAGAATAACTTTATCATTTTCCAAATCAGAAGTTTTTATATTTAGGTAATCCAACATATCTGACATATGCTGTAATTCCTTAGATTGAACAGGTATAAACCCTCCATTTTGAAGTCTATAATACTTTTTCTTCTGTTTTAAGGCATCAAATACATTTTTTAATTCCTGTCTATCTACTCCTTCAATATTAAAGGTAAATTCTAGTAAATCTTCATTATTAAGCTTAATACTAGACTTATAGCTATTTGAAGTATATATTTTTATATTCTTAAAGGAATCTGAGTAATATACTTCAGCTATTTCCTGCAGCTTATCAATACCATTAGCTACAAAATCTAAAATTTCTTCTTCTTCATCTATGATAAAGTTATCTTTACCTTTCTCAAAGTTATAAGATAATAAAGTATTTACTATAGATGCCTCGCCTTCTATATCTCTAATAATAATTTTTTCATCTTCTCTTTCTTTAGTATCTTTTAAAGCATTAATTTCCGTATCACCATATTTAAATATTACCCTAGCTATTACAGCATCGTTATCTTTATCAAAATAAATAAGAGATTTTAAAGGCTCTTCATGAAACTTATTTTTAAGAGTTTTATGTACCTCTACCTTATTACCTATCTTTTTTAGTGCTGGAATTATATATGATGCTAATTCTACACTTTCATCTTCACTAAAGGTAATTTTAGTGTTTTTATTTTTTGAAAAGGTATTAAATAAAGGTATATAGGTTCTGATCTGTTGTGGATTTGGCACATATATACTATTGTTGTAGTAAAAATATTTGCCAGTTTTAGTAAGTGGAATAGGCAATTTTGAAGTCTGCTGCAAAATTATTTGACTTCCGCTGGTATTAAGCTTAAATTCTAGTGGAAGTCTTTCTTTTACAATGTTAACACCTAAAAAGCTGTCGTTATTTATAACTAAATCTATACTTCTATGTCCAAGAGCATTAAAAAATTTTCCCATATTACCTTCTGTGACGTAAGCTTTTTTACCACTAAAAAGCCTTACTGATCTTTCTCCAAACCTTGTTAAGTTTTCTGCTGTTTTTTCAGTTTCATATATATCTCTTAAAATATCTATTATAACTTTATCTTCTTCTCTAAATGTATGAGTAAGTGGATTATATGTAAAGTTTTTACCAAACTGTAGTGTATCTTGATGTTCTACTGCTTCAATAAACTCTCTCATGTTTTTTACTACATAGAGCTTATCTTCTCCTACCTTTAATTCAAGGTATACAGAACTGTCATATCCTATTTCTACCTGAAGCTTATATTCTAAATTTAAAGCTTTTGTTTCTACTTTAGGCGCAGAGGCCAAAAGAGTTCCCTTTAACTGCTGAATTAATTTATTATTTCTTTTTACATTGATACTTTTTTGCATTTGATTTTTTTCTTTAGAGTATTTTATTAGTACCGCTGCTATATGTTTGCATGGACTATTAAAATTATAATGATCTGAGTATGCTTTGCAATTGCAATAAAAACTCATTAATGGACGCTGATCTGTAAAACCAACTCTTACCTCATATTTTTTTAAAA
Source organism: Clostridium sp. DJ247 (assembly GCF_014231265.1). Lineage (NCBI taxonomy): Bacteria > Bacillati > Bacillota > Clostridia > Eubacteriales > Clostridiaceae > Clostridium > Clostridium sp. DJ247. The sequence continues at coordinate 21,143 of NZ_JABAIW010000018.1, forward strand.
AGTTTGAAGATGATTTTACAATTGCTGAAATCATAGTTTTTTTAACCCCAAGGTCATCTTCTACATTTACATCCATGTAATCTATCTGTTCATTGGTATAGCACTGAAGCCCTCTCTCATAAACCCCTGCAGTACAATTCATTCTTATTATTTTATCATTTACGTCAAACAAGTTCTTTCACTCCTGTTCTTTTACTTAAACTAGTAATATATACTAAGTTCTCTTAAATTTCTAATCTTTATCAATGTACTAGCAGCTTATATGATACCATATAAAATACTTATACTATATAATTATTTTTGACATAATATTACCTCTTAAAACTGCAATATACAAGTTAATAATATATAGCAAATACTTTATTTACCAGCATAATATATGGAATTTTACGTATCCTATGTTTATAAAGGCTATATCATTGGATTCAGATCCTCTAATGATGTTTACTGTTAATAAACAGTGTAAATATTGTTATGACGTTGATACAATTGATATCTTCTTTATGCCAGGGAGATTTTACTCTCTGGTTTTTATCTTTTAGTATCACTCAACATTCTCTTTATATGCAAAGTTACATAAATAAATTGTGTTACTAAAATATGAATATAAGTTTATTTCATTGTTAATAATCATTTTCAAATGAAATAAGTACTAGCATCGCTACTAGTACTTATTTCAAAACATATATATATAATAAGGGGGACTTATTATATTTCTCATTCTTATTTTTTCTTTTCTTTAAACTTTAAATCTTAGTACAATTATTATTATACACAGTAATTGTTACTATAATGTGTCAGAACTATTACATATTTATGTACATTTTAAAAATATTTTATGAATAAAAGAATAAAAATATTAGTTTGACTTACTCCTTAACATATATTAAAATATAAAGGAATTAAAAACATGATAAAGACAGTTCGTGACCATCCTGTCTATAAACAAAACTAGGATATAACTACCCAGTTAGGTAGTTTTTTGTTTAAGGGCAGTCTCTGCCCTTTTTTAATTTTAGAAAATACTATGAATTTTTATAGTATAGGTTTCAAACTGGCACATTACACAAGTAATTTTAGGGGGACATAACATGTATATTTTAAAAGCAGAGCATAGCTTTGATAGTGCTCATTTTCTTGCTGGATATAAAGGTAAATGTGGAAACATCCATGGACATAGATGGAAAGTAGAAATTGAAGTGCAATCTGAAACGCTGATAAAAGACGGTGAGTTTCAGGGTATGGTAATAGATTTTGGTGATTTAAAAAGAGATGTTAAAGATATGGTAGATTACTATGACCACAGCTTAATTATACAAGAAGGTACTATGCGCCCTGAAACATTAAATTGTATACAACAGGATGGATTTAAAGTGATTAAGGTTAATTTTAGACCCACTGCGGAGAACTTTGCAGCCTTCTTCTTTAAAGTAATGAAGGATAAAGGATATAGCGTTAAAAGAGCTACAGTTTATGAAACCCCTTCTAACAGTGCTGTGTATGAAGAAAGTGGGGTAGTTTAAATTGAATTTTAAAGTAGTTGAAAAATTTGTTAGCATAAATGGAGAGGGGCGTCTATGTGGACAACTAGCCGTATTTATAAGATTTGCAGGTTGCAATTTAGACTGCAGCTATTGTGATACCACTTGGGCCAATAAAAAAGATGTGTTTTATGAATTAATGTCATTGAGAGATATATATGATTATATAAAATCTACAAAGGTTAAAAATATCACTTTGACTGGTGGAGAACCACTGCTTCAGGAAGGAATAATAGAACTATTAAAAAGGCTTTGTAAAGATGCAGATCTTCATGTTGAAATAGAAACAAATGGCAGTATCTCATTAAGTAAGTTTTCTAATATAGAAAATCCTCCAAGCTTTACTATGGATTATAAGCTTCCCTCAAGCAACATGGAGCATAACATGGCACTAGATAACTTTAAATATTTAACTTCTAAGGATACAGTTAAATTTGTATGCGGTTGCAATGAGGATTTACAAAAGGCCAAATACATAATAGATAAGCATAATCTTATAGATAAAACTAGTATATATATTAGTCCAGTGTTTGGAAAAATTGATTTGAATAGTATTGTAGAATTTATGAAGACCAATAACATGAATGGAGTAACCTTACAACTGCAGCTTCATAAAGTTATCTGGGATCCAAACAAAAGAGGTGTATAATATAGATACCCATGCCCGAAATTTAACTTATACTCCGGAATATGCTGCCAACTTCGGCACGTTAAAAACTTTTAATCAGTCTAAAGTTTGTGTTTTTGAAAATCTAAGAAGCTTTGATAAACTCGTACCTCAAACATATCAAAGCTCCTAAGATTTTCTAAAAACACTTCACTAAGACTGATAAAAAAGTTTTTAAAAGTGCCATCAGTTTTGGCAACATATTCCTACATATAAGTTAAATTTTAACCACGGAATTCTATAGATAGTTTACTGTAAAAGTAAACTTAGCTAATTTGCCAACTTAACAGAAAATATTAATATTCTAAGTATACGTTATATATTAAGAGTGGAAAATTGAAATCATGATAAATTAAACTTTAGAGTAAACTATCTATAGGTTTCCAAACTTAAAAATTAACTTATTCAAGTTTTTTACTGGTAAAAAGTATTTTATAAACCATTGAAAATTCAACATTGTTAAAAACATAAAGTTGATGAATAAGTTAAGATATGACCTTGTAACCTATACTATGGATAATACAATAATATTAAAAATGATAACATCTAAGCAGTAATGTAATTGGCTTAGATGTTATCATTTTTTTAGAAAATTATCAGAGCTATAAGTCCACTAACTATACCAGTTACAGCCACTGCTACTGGAAGAAACAATAATATACGTTTAGGAAATGCAGGTTTTACTATAAGTAATGACGGAAGACTCACTGCTGGTAAAACCATGAGTAATGCTGCTGCGGGACCTACTCCCATACCAAAAGACATTAAAGTTTGTATTATTGGTATTTCTGCAGCTGTAGGAATAACAAACAAAGTTCCAGTAATAGCTAATAAAATTATTGCTAGAACACTGTTAGACCAGCTTGAGCTAAGTACAGGGAACAGATAAGCTCTAAAAGCTCCTAAGAGTAAAACTACTACTAAGTATGCAGGTATTGTGTCTATAATGAGCTGTCCTAGAGCCTTCATCCATCTTGAAAATATAGTACTTCTGTCTTCAGCATATTCTTTAGGTGATATAAGTGAATCCTCTGCCTCGTCTATATTTACTAAATTATTACTTACAAAGGCTAGTCCAAAAACTAAGATAACACCTATTATTACTCTATATATAGCAAATTTCCATGAAAGAACAAACCCCATAAAAATAATAGTAGCTGGATTTAATACGGGATTACCTAAAAAGAAAGCTACTGAAGCTCCAACAGAAGCTGAACGCTTTCTTAAGCCTACAGTTACTGGTGCAGCACAACAGGAACACATCATACCAGGAAGAGCTGTTACCCCACCAAAAACTATACTACCTAAATTCTTTCTTCCTAGTACCTTCTTTATCCATTGTGTAGGTATTAAAACTTGTACCAGTGAGCCTAACAAAAGTCCTAGTATTACTGCTTTCCATACTGCATTAAAATAACTAACTACATATCCCCAAGCTGCAGACCAAGATGGAACTGGTGCAGCTGCCAACTTACCTGATACTATAGATGCTCCAATTGAATGCTTAGTAGCTGCTACAAATGCTTTATTATAGTACGGATTCCACTTTACATAAAAAAGACCTACAATAGCTATAATAAAAAATAATGCTGCAAAAACTGCATAATTGTTTGATGTGGTTTTAACTATTTCCTTTTCTGCTGAACTACTACTTCCTAAATTTTGAGACACTAACATCTCCTCCTTATAAATATAATTAATATATAAAAGCACTTCTATAACAAATACTTATAGTTATTATAAATATATGTTATATACAACATTCATTATAGTAACATACATAATGAGTGTCAACTAACCATTTCCAGAATCACTTCTTGTGTTTATAACTTTATGCCATGAATTTAATATTATATGAGTATTAAATTTGACCCAAGTACCTTATTAAAAAACTATTATGGTATTTGCTTTTTCTGTTTTCTTATAAGAAAAATAAGCATATTTTTGTATGTTTTTATATAATTTTCTATATAAATAACCCTTGTAGTGTAACTTTAAATGTGTTATCATAATAACATCGAAAGACGATAGTTATTCTTAATGAATATCTTTTCGTGCTAGATGGGGAGTTAGCGGTGCCCTGTAACCTGCAATCCGCTATAGCAGGGTTGAATTCCTCGTATAGGCTTTAGTCTGCTAGGACAGTCTGGTCAAAGTGGTGTTGAGAACTGGGTCCCATGCAGCAGAAATTCATGAAAACCGTCAGGTCTGGAAGGAAGCAGCGGTAAGTGAACACTTCTGTGTGCCGTGGATAAACCTGATTTGAGCTAACTAGACCTATAACGCTGGTAGCCTTATTGTCGACACGGGGTGCACGATATACATAAAGTGAAACTTGAATCAGATGGGGTTTTAACCACATCTGATTCCTAGCTGAACGAATCCATGGACGTAGCGCTCTTTACGACCACTTTGAAAAAGATGGGAGTATTAGAGCGGGTAGTCATCGGGTAAATTATAAGTTCTGAAATATTCGTTAAGCTCTTATTTTGAACCTACATTAAATTTTCGGGAGTTCAATATCTAGATGTGGATATGTACCTTCTTATGAGTCCTTTTACGGCATTGAGGGCGATTGATACATTTGTGAGAACACCCACCTATTGAGAGATAGGTGTCAAAATTAGAGTATCGATATTTTGGATATAAATTTCTTTGTAAATTTGAAGCCAGAGCTTAATATTTTTAGCACTGGCTTTTGAATTTGTTATAAATATAAATTGTATCTGTTTATATATATATTAAGAAATTATTTCTTTATTAATTATCATGGTACCAACACCTTCTTTTGAAAGTACCTCTAAAAGTATAGAATGAGGAAGTCTACCATCGATAATATGTGCACCACCTACGCCGCCACTTACTGCTTCTAGGCAGCAATTTACCTTTGGAATCATACCTCCTTTTATTACTCCTCTTTCCTTAAGATAGTTTATATGATCTGCATCAATTTCTTCTATTAAACTTTCAGGTCTATTAACATCTTCTAAGATCCCTGGAACATCAGTAAGAAGTATTAATTTTTCTGCATTAAGCTTCACACTTATTTTGGCTGCAGCATAATCAGCGTTTATGTTATATACTTGTCCATCGTTTTGGTTCAGCGCCACAGTTGATATTACTGGTATATATCCTCCATTCAAATTATGTTGTATTATATTTTCATTTACGGTACATATTTCTCCTACATATCCTAGGTCTTCCCCATCACATTGAAGTTTTTCTGCTATTAGCAAGTTTCCATCTATTCCTGATAAGCCTATAGCCTTTCCTCCAACTTGATTAATTAGAGCAACTATATCCTTATTTACCTTCCCTGCAAGTACCATCTGTACAATATCAATAGTTTCTCTATCAGTTACCCTAAGTCCGTTGATAAATCTTCCCTCTTTTCCAATTTTATTTAGCATATTATTTATCTCAGGACCTCCACCATGTACTACTACCACGTTTATTCCAACACAATTTAACATAACTATATCTTTAATAACGGAACATTTTAATTCCTCATTTATCATTGCATTTCCACCATATTTAACAACTATAGTTTTACCATAAAATTTTTGAATATATGGTAACGCCTGCAAAAGAGTCTCAGCTCTTTTAATACTTTTTTCTCCAATTCCACTAAACATATTTACACACCCCAGTATTAAATAAATTTTTGACATTTATAATTATACATTAAATACTTATAAAAATAAATGACTTTTTTAAAGTATCTTAATAAAATTTTTTTCGATAAAATGCTTTTATAATCTTTCAGTTTCTGTATCAACCCTGATTATCATACAAAATAAAGGATTTATGATTATATATTCGACTCCCAATTCTTTAAGTTTGTAATAGCATATGCATAATCTTCATATTTAGTTATCATAAATCCATAATGTATTTGTAAATAAATATGCAATAGTTATCTAAAAATATATCTTACTTATAACTTTCTTAAATAAAAAATCAAGAAGAGTTATAAGTATAGTATTAGTGAAACTATATTAAATTTTTACTCTAAGTGTTATCCGTGGCTACCTCCTTTGGTACCGTCATTATGGTCTCAAAAGAAAAAGCTTTACAACCCAAAGGCCTTCATCACTTACGCAACGTTGCTGCATCAGACTTTCGCTCATTGTGCAATATTCCCCACTGCTGATTCAAAAAGATATAATTCCAGATACACTCATATATTTAAATAAGGTTGAAGAAGATACTTATGATATTATTAGAGAAACAAATAAACTAATAGAAAAAAAGGTTTATGATTTAATGAGTAGCGAAGGTGAACTTATAAAAAGTATTAACAAAGCTGGTGATGCTATTGAAGATACAAATAACAAATTGATTAGTATATCTTCAGCTGTTCAAAAGTTTGACAATAATATTGTAGAAAAGAAAGCATAGACTAAAAAATTATTTTATAAGGACCGATTTATACATAATCTATACATATATATCAGGGACTGTAAATAGATTTGAATTTGCACAAATCTACTTACAGTCTTTGACAGGTCTATTTATTACATAACTTGTATTTTGCCAAGTTTTCTATACATAGTTAAAGACATTCCTGTTACAATATGTTACCATTCCCATACAATGTTTAAAATATTCTAGCCTGCCTCATAAGACCCTTAATTGTATCTTTATTAAATGTGCATCTTTTCTTATAACTACTACACTATAGGAATAGTTATTAATTATATACTTTACTACATCACTGTATTCTTCATTAATTGCATATAATAAATCTTCATTTTTATTAACTAACACATACAAACCATTAATATTTTTAATAAACAGATTGTCCCACTCTTTAATATTAAAATTATTATTAGGTATTGTAAACAATATACCTCGAGATTTTAATATTTTTATCAATGAGCTATAGGTTGCATCATATCTGTCATTTTCCTTTTTAAGTGTTTCTTTCATTTCTGAGAGTTTGTTAAACTTGATTATTTCCTCTTTTAGTTTACTTTCAATATTTATCTTCTTTTTATCTAGGGCAGCTATCTGCTTCTTTTTAAACTCATTATAAGCTTTTATATACTTGGATAAGAATTTGTCTTTATTTTTCATAGTTTTCTCCTTGTATCTATACCTAAACCTAGTATAAAATAACATTATGGAGGATGTCAAAATGAATAAGATATACTTAGCAATAATAAAATTTTTAAAAATACTAAAAAGACTAATGTTATCTATGATAAAATACTGTGATTTCTTTATTGAACGTAAAAAAACTATAGATAGCATGTATATTACAATAAAACAGGAAAAAATTAAGGAATTTCAAGTCTTAAATATAGAATTAAAAGATATTCAGAGTAAAAACTCTAACTTAGAAAAGGAAGTTATAGATTTGAAAGCTTCCATAGGTAAAAAAAGAAAGTTAATTGGAAATCTTCAAGATTTGATTACAAGAAGGTCAGACTGATAAAACTTATAGTTACCAGTCTGGATCTATTTACTATGACTATTTTAAAAATGGTTTAAAGTGTATTTTTATTTTTCTACAGAGTTTTTTGGTACATATATTTTCACCTTACTGCCTATAAAGACTGCTTTACTTTGTTCCAGATTTATATTAGCATACATATCATTAACATTTCTTGTAATTATGTTATCACTTTTTAATTCATTAATTTTATATTGAGCTACTAACATATATTCAGGATCCTTTATTGAATCTGACTCTATTATCTCTGCTGAATTACTATCAAGATATACTAAGTTATTAGACATATTAATAGTATAACTTTTCTTATTATCTGTAGAGGATTCCTTCACGTATATTTTCTTATCAGATGTGGAAATAGGATCAATATCTTTAACTTGTAATATTTTGTCTTCAACCATCAATTCCTTTGTGCCTAAAGTCCATATTAAAAAAGGTGAAACAAACACTATTATAACTATTAATATACCTGCAATTATGGCATCAAATACTATAAACTTTAACATAATCTTCAATGTGTATTTGTCACTAAGGTTTTTTTTAATTAACTTATTACTCTGCAAACTAAACAAAAAAATAACCAATGGAAATGATATTATACAAGATAGATATAAAAAGAAAGTCATATATGCATCTCCTCCCCCTATACTACACATGCATAGATTATTAAAATTATTAATAATTTCTTTCAAAAATTCTATAGTTCTATGCTATTTAAAATATCTCTTAGTTCTTTTAATTCTTCCTTAGTAAGTGTAACGCCCTTACCCATTTTGTCGTGTTCAGGAGCCCAGTCTCTTATGTCATACTTTGGCTCCTTGTCATTCCAGCTTATAAGGTTTAATTCCTTCTTCCAACCTTTTGGTGATTCTGATAAATTACCCAAGTTTTCTCTTATTTCATATCTTATATCTGCCATTTTTATACCTCCATAAGTTTTATCATAAAAATTTCCTTTATAAATCATCCTAACATACACTAAATACTATATCAACTAACAATCTGTATTTATTTTGTTAAAGCCTTCATATAAATATATTATTATGAAGGCTTTAGGAAAGGATATAAATTTTATGATGAATTACCCTTATTTTAATTCCAACACAGTTAACATTTACAATGCACAAAAAGGTATAATTAAGATAAATGGTACAGGAATCATAAAGGCAGAACCTAATATAGCTATTGTTAATATAGGAATTATAACAGAAAATAAAAGCTTGGAAACTGCTCAATCAGAAAATACTACTATATCACTAAATGTTATAAATGAGTTATATAGAATGAATGTGACTAGAAATCAAATAAGTACAGCATCCTATAGCATTGAACCTCAATATGATTATATAGAAGGTAGACAAGTATTTAGGGCATATAGAGTTACAAATACTTTGAATGTGAAAATAACAGACTTAAAAACAATAGGACAAATAATTGATAGCTCTGTAGCTAAGGGAGCAAATAACGTAGGCAATATAAGATTTACCGTAGAAAACCCTTCCTTCTATTATAACAAAGCATTAAATTCAGCAATAAAAGAAGCTGTAGTAAAAAGCAGAAATATTGGAAACACTTTAGGTGTAAATCTTTATGAAACTCCTTATAAAATTATTGAACAAAGCTTAATTCCAACCTCTGAAGACTCATCAATGATAAAAGTTTTTTCAGCTTCTACTCCTATATTACCTGGAGAAATTACTTTTGTAGCTAGAGTTGACGCCTATTTTAAATACTTTTAATTTCAAATCGTTATAGATAAGCATGCCCGAAATTTAACTTATACTCCAGGACATATTACCATGTTTCGTCACGTTAAATATTTTTAATTAGTCTAAAGCTTAAATTTGATAAAAATCTAAGAACTTTGATAAACTCGCTATGCTCAAACATATCTAAAGTTCTAAGATTTTTTATCAAATTTTCGCTAAGACTAATAAAAAATATTTAAATGTGACTTCAACATTGGTAATATGTCCCTACGTATAAGTTAAATTTAAGTTATAGGTATATATAAAAACACTATCAGTTTATTGAATTTTAATAAACTGATAGTGTTTATCTTTTACTAATTTTCAAGCTTACTATTCTACTTCTTTAAGAACAAAGATTCTCGAATAAAAGTCTCCGCTTTCCATATTAAATATGTCAACTATGCAACCTGTAAAGTTATCATTTAGAAGTACTCCTATATTCATTAACTCATCACCATAGTATAGTCCATCTTCTGAATTAATTCTATATTGCTTCTCAGAATCTAAGCCAGTAAGTTTAATTCGATCAAATCCTGGATTAGGTCTTTTTAACACATTATAGTATCCTGCTATTGCTTCTTTCCTATCTTCTGAAACCACAATCCATGAAGTTGTATTTCCATCCTTTTCAAATGGACTTACAAGTCTATAGAATATACCTTTTTGTATAAGTTCTCTATGTTTTTTAAAGAATTCAACCTGATTTTTTACTTTTAGCCTATCAATTTCTGTAAGCTTATTTAAATCCAACTCAAATCCAAAGGTACCAAAATAAGCCACATTTGCACGAGTCTCAATAGGAGTGATACGCTTAACCTGATGATTTGGAACTGCGGATACATGAGAACCTATGGAGCTTATTGGATAAACCATTGAGGTTCCATATTGTATCTTTAATCTTTCCACCGCATCCGTATCATCACTTGTCCAAGTTTGAGGTGCATAATAAAGCATTCCTGGATCAAATCTAGCTCCACCACTAGAACATGATTCAAAAAGAATATATGGGAATTCAAGGATTAATCTTTCATATAAGCTATAGACACCTAAAATATACCTGTGGAAAAATTCTCCTTGTCTCTCTGCAGTTAGTTTAGCCGAAAAAGCTTCAGTTATATATCTATTCATATCCCACTTTATATATGAGATTGGTGCTTCTCTTAATATTTTAGCCATGAGCTCATAAATATAATCTACTACTTCCGGATGTGAATAATCTAAAACATATTGGTTTCTTCCATGAGAAACTCTTCTATTTGGAGTACTTATAATCCAATCTGGATGATTCTTATACAATTCACTGATTTTATTTACCATCTCTGGCTCAAACCAAAGTCCAAATTTTAATTCCAAGGCATCTATCTTTTTTGCCAACCCTGTTATACCATTTGGCAGCTTGCTTTTATCTGGAAACCAGTCCCCTAGCGAAGATTTATCATCATCTCTCTTTCCAAACCATCCATCATCAAGTACAAATAACTCTATTCCTAATTCTTTAGCAGTCTCAGCAATATCAAGAATTTTTTCTTCGTTAAAATCAAAGTAAGTTGCTTCCCAGTTATTAATAAGTATAGGTCTCACTTTATCTCTCCATTGTCCTCTTGCAAGTCTTGTTCTATATAATTTATGATAAGTTTGGCTCATATAATTTAAGCCTTTATCTGAATATACAATAACAGCTTCAGGTGTTTGGAACTCTTCTTTACTATAAAGTACCCATTGAAACCCAAAAGGATTAATTCCAAGAGTTACTCTTGTTAGATTATGTGCATCTACTTCTGCTTGTGCAAGAAAATTACCACTGTATACTAAACTAAACCCAAGAACCTCTCCTTGATTTTCAGTAGCTTCTGGACGCTTTAAAGCTATAAATGGATTATGATTGGCACTGCTTGCCCCTCTTGCACTATATACAGATTGAAGACCCGGCTGTAGTGCTCTAGTTTTAATATGTCTTTCCCTAGCCCAGGCACCAGATAGTTGAAGCATTTCATACTGATCATCAGGAAAATCTATGCTGGCACTCATAGCATTGGTAAGTACTATTTTTTCCTCACCATGATTTATAAATCTTGCACTTCTTGCTATTGCAGCATAGTGTTCAAATACAGTGTAGCTTAATACTAACTCAGCATTAATAACAGAATCATACAGCGTTACTTCAAGGGTTGTAGCTTCATCATCACTTTCTGTATAAGTTGCTGGAAGACCCTTTAGCTGCTTCTTACCTTTAAATATTTCATGTGATTTGTATTCAAAATTTGTAATTTTGCTGCCATTGTCCTGATAAATCTGATAGGCAGGTTGTCTAAAATCAGTGCTGCCATAAGAAGGATATTCCTGCTTAATATGATCAAGAGAAAAATGATCTCCTTCAAAAACGCAAGCTGTTAAAGCACGGGGTTCAGTTTGAAATAAATGTTCAAAAGAATCCCTGTGTTTTACCTTTTTTCCAAAATACAAATTACCTAACTGGTTGTTTTTCATAACAGTAAAGATATAACTAATTTCACCATTGTATAAATGAAATTCCTTTGTTTTATCATTAAAAATTATTGGCACAGCTAATCCCCACTTTCAATATAAATATATTTTTATAATTTACTAAAGCTTATTAAATCAAGAAAACGTTTTATACTTCAATGTTAGTTTAGCAAAATTTTAGTAAATATTCAATAGTGCAACTAGTAAAATTTTAGTAAATGAAGTAAAACTTGAATCAGATGGGGTTTGTCTTACGACTCCGGGGCAGTTTCTTATAGATGATTACCATGAGCAAACTGCCCGTTAAATGCCATTTAGGCATTTAACCCCCACCTGATTCTTATAAAGATGGGAGTATTAGAGCGGGTAGTCATCGGATAAATTATAATAACAAACTTATTATAACTATTCTTACAGCTAATAAAACTATGAAATTAGCATATTAATTTATTTCAATAAACTGTATAGCCTTTTTTATATACCAATCTCATTGATTTTCTTTTGTAAAGTTTGATCTATCTGCATTTTCAACTAATTCGGAAAGAAACATGTAAAGCAGCCCCTGTAATCGAAGTTCACTGGACCATTTTAGATTACTAGACTGAATCATTTCATAGCCATCTCTTCTGCTGGTCATAAACTCGGAAGTAACCATGTTTCTCCTCCTATATTATAAACACATCAATTATTAAGCTTATTTTAACATCTAATGTTGTACCATATTTGTACCATATTTATCCAATATCTACCCACATAATTTAAATATAAGCCAATGATAGCTTTTATATTAAAGATTAAGCTATCATTGGCTTAAAATTGTTTTACAAACACTACTTGATGCATTAATAAAATTCAGTTAATATAATAAATGACAACTTACTTAATTTAGTAAACTTAAATGTAATTTTACTAAAATTAAGTTTCATTTTATATTGGTGTGATTATATACTAATTTCTTTATTCTTCTATAATAAAAACGCATAAGTGAAAGGAGCAATAAATATGTATAAGAATTCTCGTAAACGTTTAATCTTAATCTTTTCTATTGCGTTAACTGTGGTTATCCTTACTTTCTACAAAATTAATATGAAACCCTCTCATAACCTATCAAAATCAAGTCCACCAATACTAAAGTATTCAGTATATTTTGGTCTATCTACTGCACCCAAATATGCTGTAGACAATCCTAATGATTTTGTAACTAAATACATAGAAAATAAATTTAATATAAAGGTGAAGGAAATTGTTTCACCTAGTTTTGGAGCATCAACAAAAGATAGACTAAATATGTTCATAGCAGCAAACGATATTCCCGATGTTCTTGTAGCTGGAGAAGATGTGGCAGATTACGCTGTTTCTACTGGAAAATTTGCTGATCTTACAGAATACATAGGAGATATGAAAAATCTAAACAAATACTTTCCACAGGACATGTGGTATAGATATATGAATAACGGAAAAAAATATCAAATACCACAAATTAAAATCACTCCTCTCGATTCTAAATATAAGGATGATCCACTTAATTTACCTTATATGCATGCATTATGGGTTAGAGAAGATGTGCTTTCAAAGCTTGGTTATAAGTTTACTCCTTTAGATGATATTGCCAAACAGTATATGGATATAGGAAAGAAAGCACCTCTTGATGCATACAACATTGATCCAGCTATAGACACTCCAGATAAATTTCTTAATTTTCTAAGGAAAGTTAAGTCTCTCAGTATAGAAAAAGGAGATACAAATTCCATTCCTTTTTCCAGTACGGCTTGGAGTACCTTCCATTTAGGATCTATGTTTGATTATAGTCAATGGCGTATTGATCCTTCTGGTAACGTATCTGGCTTTCTTGGTACTCAGGAGGCAAAGCAATGGATGCATATGCTGTGGACAATGTACCAAGAAGGACTTATTGATAAGTCATTTCTTTTACAGAATGATGAACAACTACAACAAAAAATTGCTAGTGGACAAGTAAAGGTGGGTATATCCATTCCAGATATTAATGGTGCTGTAAATTCCATGCACAAAATAAATTCTAATTATAAAATAAGATTTATACCCTTACCAAAAAAGAATGCTAACTTAGGATTTTATGATACCTTTCAACCTGGTTTCTATAGGTGGCTTATTAGAAAGGATTTTCCTGATATTAAGAGACTTACCCAATACTTTGATTGGTTTTATTCTGATGAAGGTATAGATCTCCTTACCTGGGGACCAGAAAGTTCGGACCTCTGGGAGATACATGAAGGAAATAAAGTTTTTAAAGATCCTCAAATTGCAGATTCTCTTATAAATGGAACAAAAGCTGGAAAAAAAGGTCCTGAAACCTACGGTTTGTGGTGTCCATCGGTAAATTCTTCTGAACTTACCTTTTTTACTGCTAAGGCAGCTGTATGTGCTCCTGTAATGGCTGACTTCAATCCTTATGACAGCAGAAAGAGTTACCCTATAAAACTTGATAAATACATGGCAAACAGACAGGTAGCCATCAATGGATATGATACTAAGGGTATAGTTTCTTATGGTGACGGTAATATAAATACTTCTACTACCTCCATATATTTCTGGAACGAATTTCAAAGCAATGGAATTGCTAAAATCCTTAGCGCAAAAAATGAAGCTGAATTTGAAAACTCTTGGAACCAACAGTATGATCTATTTATTAAATATGGAAAATATAACGAAGCAAAATCAGACATGGAAAAGTGGTTTGCAAAATATGCTTCATATAGACATTTAAACTAGCATAACAAAATTTAGTCTAAACTTTTATTTAGGGGTGAAAAAATGTTTAATTTGTTAATTGTAGATGATTTTGAAGTGGATAGAAAAAATCTTAGGGATTTGCTTGATTCTTTCGAAGACATTGATATTAATATAGTTGGTGAATGTGAAAACGGTGTAGAGGCAGTGGAGTTTATTACTGAAAACAAAGTTGATATAATACTTAGTGATATTGAAATGCCTTTCATGAATGGACTTGAATTAGCTAAAAACATCAATGTAAAATTTCCTAATACAAAAATTATTTTCTGTTCATTGTATGATGAGTTTGAGTATGCCAGAAAAGCTCTCTATTTAAATACCTATGGATATATATTAAAACCCTTAGATAAAGATGAGCTGCTAAAATGTCTGAAAGAAACCATGAAAGACATTACTAATGAGACAGGGTTAAAAAAAGAGTATGATGAATTAAAGAAACTCCTTGAAAATAGCAAACCCCAACTCATAGATAACTTTATTAAAGATATACTCTATGGTTCAGTTATGGATGAAGAAAATATATGGGACAAAAAAGAATATTTAGGAGTTAAACTTCAGCAGGGCTTCTTTAAACTAGTTTATATAGAAATTGATGATTATGAAAGAATTACGAAAAACAAAACAGTAGAACAAAAACAGCTCTTTACAATTAAAGTCTACGAAAAACTTAAAGAAATTTCTACTGAGCTTGAAGGATTCCCTTTTACAAGACTGGATGATTCACATTTTGTATATACTGTTAGCGGTGATACTTATGATAAAGTATATGAAAAATCTAAAAAGTTTGCAAATATGGTGATTAATGAATTCAAACTATCAGATATCAGTATTACCATATCTATTAGTAATGAGTGCAACACTGTAACAGAAGTTAAAACTCTTTTTCAACAATGTACATATATAATGAGACACAAATTTATTCTAGGAAATGGAAAGATATTAAATGTGGAAGACATTCCAAGCGCCTTACAAAGCAAAGATATAGATCTAAATACCATGCAAAAGGATATAAAATTT
This sequence comes from Clostridium sp. DJ247, assembly GCF_014231265.1. NCBI lineage: Bacteria > Bacillati > Bacillota > Clostridia > Eubacteriales > Clostridiaceae > Clostridium > Clostridium sp. DJ247. The sequence goes on from NZ_JABAIW010000018.1 coordinate 36,833, forward strand.
TTACTTAATTCCGGAACTGATAAAGATATAAAAAAATATATTGATGATCTACTTAGAGCCAACTCCCATGTACTAGATGAAATTCACCTTAGAAATCTCTGCTTTTCTATAGTGGTATGTGTAATCTTTGTACATAGTGAAAATAATGAAAGCTTAAACATTATTTTTGAAGATGAAAATTTAGTATGGGAAAGGTTATCTAAATTTGAAACTCTAGCTGACGCACACAATTGGATAGAAAACCTACTTATATCCGTAAACAATAGTTTATTAAGTAAAGTAAACAATAAAAATACCCTAATTGCAGAAGAAATAAAAAAATTTATTGAAAAGAATTATATGAAAGGTATAAGTATAGATACCATTGCTGCTGAACTTCATTATAGCCCAAACTATTTAAGTTATGTTTTTAAACAAACCTCAAGAGAAACTATTGCCGATTATATGACTAAGCTGAAAATAGAGAAAGCCAAGGAAATGCTTTTGGATATACGTAATAAAATATATACCATATCTGAAGCTTTAGGCTTTAGTACCACTGCATACTTTTGTAATGTATTTAAAAAATTTACCTCCTTGACTCCTAAGGAATATAGAGAAAGGCATACATCATGAAGCTAAGATTACTGAAAGATATTCTAATAAAGCATTTTAATAATATAACTTTACGAAATAAGCTCATAGTATCTTTTTCTTTTCTAATAATTTTAGCTGTATTATTTGTGGGCATAATGTCCGCTTATTTTTCAAGGAAATATCTTATTGACAGTGAAGAGGCTTATATTACCCAAAGTATGGATCAATTAAATCGAGCACTTGATTCTTTCTTTGAGATATACATGGACAGAACAAACCTTGTTTTTATGAGTGATGAAATGCAAAAAATAATGGATACTGAAGTTACTACTATAGGAGAGGCTGCTGATGTAGATAAAAAAATAAAACTGTTGTGTGGGTATATTGAAAATGATAATAAATATCCTGAAATGAAAAATTCATATTATTATGGAGGCAACATTAAATACAGACTATATCTAGATAATAATATCTCTGATATGTTCGGCGGACAAACGAAGCCTCTCAGCATTGTTGAAAAAGAAAGTTGGTATAAGCAATTTTCCTCTGAAACAAGAACTTTTAAGTGGCAATCTGTAGAGACTATTGATGGCGTACCATATATTTCTTTAAGTAGACGACTTGTACATTTTCAAGATTCAAAAATAAAAGGTCTCCTTCAGGTTTATATTCCTGTTCAAAGAATTGAAGATGTAATAAATCTAAATATTCGTAACAAACTAGATACTGTTTTCTATATGGATCATAACTACAATAGCATAGTAAAAGTAGGTAGCGGCAGTACTTATCTTAATGATTTAAAAAAGCTAAAGTTATCTGATGGTACTAACAGAGTTTCTATAAACAATAAAAATTTTTTAGTTGGCCGCTTTAAATCTAGCACTACGGGCTGGGAGATACTGTACTTAGTACCAATCGAGCAAATAACTAACAAAACAAAATTGCTGACTTTCATAACTACAGCCTCTGCAGTAATAGCACTTATATTATGTGTTATTATTGCATATAAAGTAGCTTCTATCATAACTAAAAGAATTAAAATACTTGTAACGAAAGCAAATATGATTGATGAACATAACTTAAAAACTAATCTAACGCTTCAAGGAAATGATGAATTAGGACAACTAGATAGACGCTTTGATAAAATGGTAGGAAGAATTAATAAATTAATTCAAGATAAATATGAGTCTGAATTAATAATTAACAAAGTAAAGCTAGAGCTGCTTCAACAGCAGATAAACCCTCACCTACTTTATAATACGCTGGCTATGGTTAGCTACACAGCTAAAAAGGAAGGAAATTATGAGATAAGGTCAGTTTCTGATAACCTTTCAAGCTTCTACAAAGGAATTTTGAGTAAAGGAAAAACTATATGCACCTTTAAAGAAGAGGTAGACATGGCAAGAACATATGTGGATTTAATGAGATATGTGTACTCTATTGATATTGATATTATATTTGATATTGATGAAGCCATATATGATTTATATACACTTAAGCTTCTTTTGCAGCCAGTTATAGAAAACTCTATCATACACGGCATAAAACCGAAAAAAAGAGGGACTCTAGTAGTAAGTGCTTATATAGAAGATAACATAGTAGAAGTTTTAGTCTCTGACGACGGAATGGGAATGAATAAAGATATTGTTGATGAGCTAAGTAGTCTTACTTCTTATAAGGATGTTACCAAGGGTTATGGAGTAAGTAATATAATAAAAAGAATAAAACTATTTTTCGATGATGATTATGGAGTGAAGGTTAAAAGTGTACCTGGGGAAGGAACAAATTTTATTATACGATTGCCTGTTATTGAGAAGAAGGACTTAGATCCATTAATGAAGAAAAACATGCTTAATTGATTTATGGTACTTATAAGGAACAGCTTGCAGATTATAGTCACTCATGCCCGAAATTTAACTTATACTCCGGAATATGCTGCCAAACTTCGGCACGTTAAAAACTTTTAATCAGTCTAAAGTTCGTGTTTTAAGCAGAGAGCCAAAATCTGTGATTTTGTGCGAATCGCTTACTACTCTGACGAAAGGAAGAGTAGTTTCATAATAAATTTATAAGAAACTTTGATAAACTCGTACCTCAGTCCGGACCAACTTATCAATTACCATTGATAAGTCGCTCGGTGAAAGCCATTTAGGCTTTCACCCATATCAAAGCTCCTAAGATTTTCTAAAAACACTTCACTAAGACTGATAAAAAGTTTTTAAATGTGCCTTCAGTTTTGGCAGCATATCCCTACGTATAAATTAAATTTAATATATGTGTACCTATAGGTATGGAACTCTTAACTTTAGTTAACAATATATGATAGAAACCTAGCAATAATTCAATTGCTAGGTTTCTGTATACTATTTTCTAGATTTTATATATCAAACTTCCTCTGCCTTAAGACTTAAAACAACACTTTGGAAATCGCCTTTAAGAATTGGGACATTGATTCCTACGTACATCAATTCGTCTCCTGCGAAGCATTTATCATTATTTATCTTATATGTTAAGTTTGGATTAAGACCTTTTAGTTTTAAAATCTTTAATATCTCATTAGGTTCTGCAAGTACTTTAAAGTAAAATACTTGTGCTTCTTTTTTATCTTGTGAAACAAACATCCATGCTGTATCATCCCCATCAAAAGGACTTAAAAGTCTATAAAAATCACCGTATTGTATAATATCTCTAATTTCTTTATACATTTTAACTTGATCTTTTATAGTATCTTTTTCCTCCTGTGACAATTTACTTAAATCTAATTCGTAACCAAAGTTACCGGACATAGCTACATGTCCTCTGGTTTCTAGAGGAGTATAGCGGTGAACTTGATGATTAGGTACTGCTGATACATGGGATCCCATGGAACTAATTGGGTATACAAGGCTTGTTCCATACTGTATTTTTAATCTGGATACAGCGTCTGTGTTATCGCTAGTCCAAGTTTGAGGCATATAATATAACATTCCTGCATCAAACCTTCCACCTCCACCAGAGCAGCTTTCAAATAGTATATCTGGAAAGGATGATGTAATCTTTTCTAAAACACTATAAAGCCCAAGCATATATCTATGTGCAGTCTCCCTCTGACGCTCTGCAGGAAGTAATGCTGATCCTATCTCAGTCATATGTCTATTCATATCCCATTTAACATATGAAATTGGAGCACTTGATAAAATATCTGAAACCATTTTAGTAACTACATTACATACATCTTCTCTAGAAAAATCAATTACTAATTGGTTTCTGCCTTCTGATTTATTTCTATTTGGTACATGCAGACACCAATCTGGATGTTGTCTATAAAGATCACTATTCACTGAAATCATTTCCGGCTCAAACCACAATCCAAATTTCATACCAAAATTATTTACTCTGTTAGCTAAATCTTCTAGACCATTAGGAAGTTTATTTTTGTCAACAAACCAATCTCCTAGTGAACTTGTGTCATCATCCCTTTTACCAAACCAACCATCATCCAATACAAAAAGCTCTATACCCAAATCTCTACCAGTACTAGCGATTTTCTCTAGTTTTTCAGCATTAAAATCAAAATAAGTAGCTTCCCAGTTATTAATTAAAATTGGTCTGGATTCATGTTTATATTTACCACGACATAATCTTGTTCTGTATAAGTTATGGAAGGTTCTTGACATATCTCCAATGCCCTCGTTTGAATATACCAACACTACTTCTGGACTTTGGAAAGACTCCCCAGATTCTAAGAGCCAAGAAAAATTAAAAGGATTAATTCCTAAAGATACCCTTGTATTCTTAAACTGATTAACTTCAGCTTGTGCTATGAAATTACCGCTATATACTAAATTAAAAGCATACACCTCACCAAAGTCCTCATTGGCATCTTTTCTTAAAAGAGCAATAAATGGATTTTGCTGATGACTGCTGGCACCTCTTCTACTTTCTATTGATTGTGTACCAACAATTAAAGGACTTCTTTCAATGTGCCTCTCTCTTCCCCAGGCTCCATGAAGATGAAGAAAATCAAAATCTGCATCTCTAAAATCAACATTTAGGCTTAAAGCTCTAAGTATTTTTAACTTTTCAGTCCCACAATTTATAAATTTTACTGATCTAGTTATAACATTGAAATCTCTATAAACAGAATAAGATAAAATAGCCTTAAGCCCAATTACCTTATCTTCCAATTCAATTTCTAATGTTTCTGCTTCCTCGTCGCTTTCCACATAAGTTGCAGGCAATCCTTCAAGTTTAGACTTACCATTAACTATTTTATGTGACTTATATCTCAAATCAGTTATAGTTGATCCATTTTCTAATTGAATTTCATAGGCAGGAGAACGAAAATCAGTGTTACCATAAGCAGGATATTCTTGTGGTAATGTATCAAGTGAAAATGTTCTGTCTGAAGGATTAGGGTTAGGTGAAAATGCCCTATCCAAAAATCGAACTTCATTTGAAGCATTATAACTTCCTATTCTTTTTCCCCAGTAAAGATGGACTAAATAGCCACCATCCATTATTTGCATTATATAGCTTGTATCCTTAGCATTAAGATGAAATATTTGCTTATCCTTATCAAATAGGATTGAACCTTTCTTATTTAAACCTAATACTCTATTACTCATTTTACTCCTCCTCATTATATGTTATCCATACCGCTAACTATATCTTGTATAAGTTAACAGCAGGATATTTTAAAACCACTTATTATTATCAATTAATATTACTTTATTTGTTATTTTACAATAAAAACTTCATTTATAACTTTGCTATATAAATCTGGAACTTTTAAATTTAATTTATGTAACATAGCACATAACTAGATTGTGCCACCTTTAAATAGTTTATTAGAAAGTATTAGTCTCAAATTAGTAGGAAAGCTTAGTACTTTGATACTGTTTGAGCGTAAGCGAGTTTATCAAAGTCCTTTTATATTATTATGAAACTCCTCTTCCTTAGGTCAGAGGAGTGCTCAAAGAGTAAGCGACCATATCAAAATCACAGATTTTGTATGTCTGCTTAACCGATTCGCACAAAATCTCAGATTTTGGCTCTCTGCTTAATTTGAGGCTTAGACTTCTTTAAACTATTTATCAGTGGCATAATCTAGTAATGTGCTAATGTGGAATAAATTAAATTTAAAAGTTCTGTACCTATACAATGAAGTTACTTAATACTAATTTTTTGATCCAGTAGTAGCAATACCAGCAATAAATTGTTTCTGGAATATGATGAATAGTAAAAGCATTGGCCAAATAGCTATCATTGAACCCGCCATAAGTTGAGGGAAATTAGTTCCAAATTGCCCTTGCAGTGATGCTAGTCCTGAAGCTAAAGGCATTTTATCCAATGACACATTTACTATTAACGGCCACATTAAGTCCTTCCAAGCAAATAATGCAGTAAATATTCCTAGAGCAATTGATCCTGATTTAGCTAAAGGCATCATTATCTTCCAAAATATTTGCCATCTATTACATCCATCTAATATAGCAGCTTCTTCTAATTCTACAGGTAATCCCATAAAGAACTGTCTAAGTAGGAATGTACCAAAGGCACTTATAAATCCAGGTAATACTAAAGCTGGAATAGTATTTAGCCAACCCAACTTTGTAACTATAAGGTACTGAGGAATAATGAATAGTTGTCCTGGCACCATCATCTGAATAAGTACTATCATGAAGAAAAAGTTTTTCCCTGGAAATTCTATTCTAGCAAAAGCATATGCTGCCATAGCACTAAAGAAAACTGCAAAAATAATTCTAAATAATATCATTAATATTGTATTTAAGTAAAACTTTCCAAAGGGCAATAAATCCCATACCTCTTTGTAATTACTCCACTTAAAATTCTTAGGAATTATAGTAGGTGGTACCATAGTGGATTCTGTAAGACTCTTTAAAGAAGTTAGTATCATCCATATAAATGGAAGAAGCATAGCCACAGCACCTATTATAAGTATGGTATGAATAACAATATTACTTGATTTAGTGTTTTCATTCATAAATTACACCTCCTAAAACTATTGATAGTGAACCCATTTTTTCTGAAGCTTAAGTTGAATTACTGTGATTAATAAGATTATTGCTAATAAAAGCATTATTATAGCTGAACCATAGCCTTTATCATTCATAATAAATGAATACTTATAGAATAGGTACACTAATGATTGTGTTGATTCCATAGCAACATTTGTTTTATCAATCATCATGAATATAAGGTCAAATACCTGTAATGATCCTATCATTGTGGTAATAACAACGAAGAACATAGTTGGTGATACCAATGGAAGTGTTATAGAAAAAAACCTACGAACAGGGCCTGCACCATCAATTTCAGCTGCCTCATAAAAAGTTGTTGGTATTTCCTGAAGACCTGCAAGTAAAATTACCATATTATAACCTAGAGAACTCCATATTCCTACTATTATTATGGAAAGAAGAGCAAACTTAGGATCTGTAAGCCATTTTGGCCCATGTATACCTACTAGAGAAAGTAAATAGTTAAATAGTCCGTAATCTGCACTATAGAGCCATCTCCAAACCATTGCTACAGCCGCTGGAGCCGAAACCATTGGCAGAAAATAAATTGTACGATATATGGATTTACCCTTAATATTTGCATTAAGTAATACTGCAATAAACAAAGATAGAAGTACTCCTACTGGAACAGAAATTATAGTAAATTTTAATGTGTTTATAGTAGCATGTATTACTGCTGGATCCTTAAATAGATGCTTATAGTTATCTAAGCCCACCCATTGAGTATTTCCAAAAGCCCCAGCTTTATTAAAACTTAAATAGAAGGTTTGAATTATTGGCCATATATTTAATATGATAAGACCTATTATTGTAGGGGCAATCATTAAGTAAGCCCAACTATACTCTTCAAGATTCTTCTTGTTTATTTTTATTTTTTTATCTGAAACTGTAGATACATTTTTATCAATAACTGTCTTCACTTTTGACCCTCCTTTTATTAAAACTATCAACCTTTAATCAGTTATGATAGCAATTAGCTACTTTATAGCTAATTGCTATCAGTTTAATTAATATTTTTCCGTAGCTAGAAGATCATTCATTTGTTTAGCAAGTTGATTACATCCCTCTTCTACTGTTAACTGTTTAGCCCATACCTTAGTTAATATTTCCATTTCAATTTGGACCCATTTTGGCCTTGTTTCTGAGTTTGGATATATTACAGAGTATTTTAACATTTCTGGATATACCTTTACATTAAATTCCTTATTAGCGTCTACATATCCCTGTTCAGTGCCTTTATATGCAGGAATTACCCCAGCTTTTTGTGCTTGAATTTCATTAGCTTCCTTTGTACCCATAAACTCTAAGAATTTCCATGCTTCTTCTGGATGCTTAGTTTTTGCTGAAGCAGCATTTCCTAATCCATTATATATAGTTGCCTTTGTCTTTCCATGAGGAATAACAGCTACATTACAATTTTGTCTTACATAGTCATTTGCTTTAAATTCACTTACCATCCATGATCCAAATATAGCCATTGCCGCTTTTCCTGATGTGAAGAATTGAGTATAGTTTGTGTCAGCTAGCTGTTGTACAGTTGGAGATACCTTATATTTTTGGCTTAAATCCACAAACCACTGAATAGTTTCTTTTGTTGCTGGCTGATCGTATCCTGATTTCTTCTTATCAGGTGAAAGTATGTATCCACCGTTCTGATAAACATAGGGATAGAAGCCTTGTTGACCATCTTCAGGTGCTACATAACCATATACTCCCTTTGAAGAATCAGTTAATTTTTGAGCAACATCTACTAGCTTATTCCAATCCCAAGTTTCATCTGGATAAGGAATACCTTTTTCATCAAACATTTTCTTATTATACCAAAGACCTATTGTATCGTAATCCTTTGGAATTGAATAATTTTTTCCTTGAACAGAGTATAAATCTACAAGGCCTTTTGGGAAGTTGTCCATTTGTACATCTTTACTACCCTTTATTTTATCAGTTATATCCAAAAGTGCTCCATTAGTAGCATACTTTAAGAAATTCTGTGAATGCATCCAGAAAACATCTGGAAGTGTTCCACTGGAAGCAGCTGCATCTAATTTAGTCCAGTACTGATCCCAAGGTGTAACTTCAACTTTAACAGTTATATTAGGATTCTTTTCATGAAACTTATCTGCTATAGCCTGCATTCCAGGTAGTTGGTTTTTATCCCAGATTGCATAGGTAAGGTTTACATTGCCTGACGAAGAACTTGTAGAACTACTACCACAGGCTGTAAACATTGAAAGTGTAGTAACAACACTAACTGCAATAGCAACTAACTTTTTTAAATTTTCTTTCATTATTAATCCCCCTTCACATTTAGAAAACATTTTCACTTCCCTTTATAATTCCCTATCGCTTGGTTTTGTTTACGATTACATTATATCAACGTATAAATTATATTTATATAATAAATTCCTATGAAAAATTATGATTTTCTACGAAGTATACATTTTTATATTATAATTTTTTGCAATGTATACGGTTTTATAAATTCCCAATTTGAAGCTGTTGATTATATTCTGTACGTAAATTTAACTTTACCTAACTGCTAATGTTATATTAAAATAAAGAAGAGTAATCTTTAGAAGAGGGATAAACATTGTATAACGAAACTATAATAATAAGCCAAATAATACAACATTTAAACATACATCAAATAACAAGGTTAACTTTAATTTTCATACTATTTGTTGCTTTTATATTTGAAATCATTGCAATCTATATTGTCTTAAAATTTGGTCACCCAAAGAGTAGCCCATATATATCAAATCCTTTGGATTACGATATAAATAACTATGAAGAAGTAAGCTTTAAAAGTAGAAAAGATAGCTTAAGTCTGAGTGGTTATTTTATGAAGAGTCTAAGCAGTAATAAATCTATTATAATATGTCACGGTTATGGAAATAACAGATTTAAGGCTGGTGAAAATGTTGACCAACTAAAGTTATCTAAACTATTTTTAGATTATGGATATAATGTATTTATATTTGATTTTAGAGGGCATGGTGAGTATGCTGGAAAAAACGGTGTAACTATAGGTTATAATGAACAGCAGGATCTGCTTGGAGCTATAGACTTTATAAAATCTAAGAATCCCTATGGAGAAATTGGATTAGTAGGCTTTTCTATGGGTGCAGCTACTATCTTAAGTGTTTTAGATAAAACTAAAGATATAAGCTTTGCTATTGCAGATTCGCCTTTTAGCGATTTAAAAGAATATTTAAACTCAAATATGGCCTTTTGGACCGGATTGCCTAACTTTCCATTTTCACCATTAGTTTTAGCTAATTTTAAATTAATTTATGGAGTAGATTTTAACAAAGTAAGTCCTGTAATCAGTGTAGCTAAAACTAACGTACCTATATTAATAATACATAGTAAAAAAGATAAGGCTATTCCTTATAAAGAAAGTGTAAAGATAGCTAGTAATTTTAAGAATCAGGAAAGCAAGCTGGTATCATTTCCTGGTTCCCCTCATATAGGTTCTTATAAGCTCTATGAGAAGCAATATGTGAATATGCTTAAAGAATTCTTAAAGAATAAGTAATTTACATAGGGTTCCGCATATGAATAATATTCAGGGTTTGTGGAAATATAGTGAAGAAAGTTATATACACATTTTGGTTAAAATACAGTATTAATAAATAATATAAAATATTGAGGTATCATAATGAAACTAATAAAATTTTGTATTGTTGGAGGCACTAACACTCTTATAACACTATTATTTTTTTATATTCTCAATAAAGTGCTACATATCAATTACTTAACAAGCTCTTTAATTAGCTATATCTGCGGTATGATAAACAGTTACATTCTCAATAAGAAATGGACTTTTCATGATAAGGATAAAAGAGTTATTTTGCAATTTGCAAAATTTATTGTTGTGAATTGTATATCACTAGGAATAAACTTATTAGTTATATACATGTTAGTTAACAAATTTTATATAGACAGCATGCTATCTCAAGTATTTGCTACAGGGTTTTCTACAATTTCAAACTATGTTGGAAACAGACTTCTAGTGTTTCCTCATTTAGAACAACATTAGCATATAACTGCCATAAGCTTTAAAATAACAGTATGGAATATTATTTTGTTAGATATTTATTTTTTATAGCAAAATATGTCACTTATTAGTATAATATTAATTAACTATTAAAAATATTATATGGAGGTGCCTTTATGATAAAATGGAAAGAACACTATGAACTTGGAGTAGAACATATCGATGCAGAACACAGAAAACTATTTGAAATAGCTAACAGAGTTTATGCTCTTTTAGAAAATAAATTCTATACTGATAAATATGACAAAATTATTGAAATACTTGGAGAGCTAAAGGATTATACAGCATTTCATTTTAAATCTGAGGAAGAATATATGATGAGCATATTCTATAAAAAGTTTTTATCACATAAAGTTGAGCATGATGATTTCATAAATAAAATCAATGATGTAGATTTGAATAAAATTGACTTGAATCAAGATAAATATATAATGGAAATATTAGAATTTGTAGTAAATTGGATAGACAAGCATATTCTGGAGCAGGATAAGCTTATAACAATGAATTAATAATTTTACCCATGAATCTCTCCATGGGTAAAATTCGGCTATTACTACGTTTTTATCATACAGTATACCTTAAGCACTATGACCATTGCAAGTGAAGAAGCATCCACGTAACATCTTAAATTACCACTTTTCGTTTATGATTTTGTTTCTTTTATTTTGAAATTCTTCTTCAGTTATAATTCCATCTTCCCTAAGTTTTTTTATCTTTCTTAGCTTTGTATCAAAATCTTCTTCTAAGTCATTAACTTCTTTATCCGTTTCTATATTCAACTCCCAGGATGCAATTCTCCTATCATTGAAAAAATTATAAGCTTGGGACGCTGTAATTATAATGGCAATTAAAGTCCAGCAAAGACCGAATAGTCCAAAATTAGGCATAATCCCCAAAATACCTATTAACACAAAAACACAACCAGCTAACATTCCAACAAATGATGAAGATTTACTTGGTTTGACACTAAGCTTTTTCAATGTATTTCTCCCCCTTTTTCCATTAATAAATATCTTCTTAGATTTGTTCTAAGTTTTTCAGTTAACCTTTAACCCACAAGTAACTCTAAATGCGGAATATTGAATAATAAGTGCATTTTCAATGTTTTGTATAAACCCCATAATAAATTACTATTTTATAGTACTACTGTATATTTTAGCATAATTTCCATGTGTCTCAAAGTTAAATAACTCTTAACAAAAGCTTCTATATTTAACATTGAAAACTATTGATTTTATTATTTATATATTAAAAAGCTGCCTATACCTTAAAGGTATAAGCAGCTTTTTTTACACAGCTTGGTATTTATATTGACCATCTTCTTTTATGCTAAAAAAGTCAGAGTAATCTATTTTAAATATGTTCTTATTAATACTAGAAATATCTATTTTATTCTTTATAAGCTGCTGAAATACTCCACAGTAAGATATATCTCCTACAAAAATTGCTCCATACACTATACCATGTTTGTGAATTATTTTTTTATAAATATCTTTTGTTTTAATAATATCTACCACATAACTATTGTCTGGAGCTTCTATAGTTCCTAAGGATACACATTCAAGTCCTAAGAAGTTCATGGAGTTTCTTAGTGCAAAGGTATCATCTAAATATTTCTCATGTCCAGTCATGTTATAGGCAGCCACAATACCCTGTTTTACAGCAATTGGCCAAATTGGAGCAGTAAAGGTTACATCTCCTGCAGCATAAACATCTTTAGCTGAAGTACTGCATGTATCATCTACTACAATACCCTTTTCAATTTTTATGCTTTCATTTTTTATAAAGCCTACATTTGGTCTAACTCCAGCAGCTACCACTATCATGTCACATTCTATTTCAGTTCCATCTGAAAGCTTTACCTTATCTACAAATCCATCTTCTTTTAATATTACTTCTTCTAGCTTTACTGAAGTATATATTTCCACATTTTTATCCTTTAAAAGCTTTTGATATCTATTAGCTGCTTCTTTATCTAATTGAAGAGGAAGTATTCTATCCCCCATTTCTACAATGGATAGTTTTATTCCTCTTTCCATAAGACCTATAGCTGCATCTATACCTACAAGACCAGCTCCCAGTATCACTGCTTTCTTCGAGGTTTTTATTCCTTCTTCTATATTTAATACATCCTCGTAATTTCTTAAGGAATAAACCTTTTTAGCTTCTCTTAAATTTTTAACTGGTGGAATAAAGGAGGAAGCTCCTGAAGCTATCAAAAGCTTATCATATTTTTCCACAATATTATCTTCTAAAATAACTTCTTTTTTATTTACATCAAGTTCTACAATACTTTTGCCTTTTATCCATTTTATATCATATTTAAAGAATAAGTCTTTATCTACAAAAGCAATTTTCTCTAAATCTCTACTGCCGCTAATTACATGATGAAGCATACATCTTGAGTATATGTCAGTATCTTTTGATATAACTGTAATTTCACTGGAGCTATCTAATTCTCTTAAAGCTTTTGCAGCATTAACTCCTGCAGCACTAGCACCTATTATTAAATAGTTCATTATGCATTCACCTCCTGAAGATATATTGCACCAGTTGGGCAATTTTCCACACACCTCGGAGTTTCTCTACCATTACACATGTCGCATTTTACTACTACTTTTTTAGTTTTTGTATCCGGTTTTAATACTCCATAAGGGCAGGACATTACACACATAAAGCAGGATGCACACTGTTCTTTATTACAAGAAACTACACCAGTATTTCTATCTTTAGTCATAGCACCGCTCATGCAGGTATTGACACATTCAGGTTCGTCACAGTGGCGACAGAATATTGGTACTGGTTTGCCTTCACTATCTAGAGCTATATGGTTTCTTCCTTCATTTTTAATATCTTCAAGATCTACATCAAGCATGGATTTACTATTTTCATTATGCTCTGCTACACAGGCAACATAGCAATTTAAACATGAGCTGCATAAATCCTTATCTATAATAATTCTATTCATAAAAGCATCCTCCACTATATTATTCAAGACCTAATCCATTTCTTTTACTAAGTACAATTTGTTCAAGTTTGTCAGCAGCTTTTATTACATCATCCTCAAGTATAAGCTTTCCACCTGTAAGTGTTTCAAGATCTTCTGTAAGCACTTTTGTTACTACCTTACTTCCTGTTATAAAAGGAGGTATTGCAAGGTGAAGTGGAAGTCCAAGAGCTAGTCCAAAAGCTCCGTCAGCTAAAGCTTGCTCTTCTAACCACTGTGGTGCAGACAGTACAAGTGGAAGCTGTGGAATATCTATTCCTAAATACTCAGCAAGCTCTGTTGCAACTAGTTCTAATCTTCCTATAGCAAGACATGGTCCAAAATTTAATACAGGAGGAATTCCTAAACTCTTACATACTTCTTTTAAGTTATCTCCCGCAAGCTCTGCAGCAGCTGGTGACATTAAACCTACATTTTCAAGTCCCCCACTGGAACAGCCAGCAGAAAGAACAATTATGTCTCTCTTTATAAGTTCTTTAGTAAGTTCAACAGTAAACACATCATGACCTTTAGCAGTAAGATTTGAGCAACCAACTACTCCAGCTACGCCTTTAATTTTTCCTGATGCAATTAAGTCCACAAGAGGCTTCCAAGTGCCTCCAAGGAAAGCTTTAAGAGATTGTTCACTAACTCCGGTTATTACATCATCATGTCCATGATCCATTGGAACATTTAGTGTAACGTTGCCTCTTCTAGCGCTATAGCTCTTTATAGCTTCATCTATAACATAATCACTTATCTTTTCTCTATTTTCAAAGGAATACTCCACATATTCAGCATTTGCTTTCTTTGCTACGTCATCTAGACATATCATTTTAACCATGAATTCATCAACAATAGGTTCAATACCTGGAAGTGTGCAATTAAATTCTGAAACTATTATATCTACTCCACCAGTTGCTATTAATGCTTCACTAGTAAAGTTATTTCCTGCATGTCCTGAGAATACTTCTTGATAATGTTCCCCTCTTAGCTGTAAATCTTGTCCTACGCAGGTACAACCAACAAGTTTAAAGCCCTTTGCACCAACTTTTTTAGCTTTTTCAACTACCTTTTCATCTGTTAAAATATCTTGAAGATGTGCTATTGTAGAATGTTGGTGTCCTGTGATCATTATGTTTATATAGTCAGTATCTACAACCTTAAAGCCTACCTTAGCTGCTCTTATAACTGGTTCTCCAAGCATAACATCATTAAGTAGATTTGTAAGTGTAAGTCCATAAAGTCCTGTAGATATTCCAAGATTTAAGCAGTGTAATAGCATGTCTACTGGATCACTGCTTAGATTTGTAGATGTTTTAACTATAGCATCAAACACTTCTGCTTTTGCGCCACCAGGCATTATATTTAACTTTTTCCAATTTTCTACTCTAGGTTTGTAAGCCATTTTTTCTACAAGCTCCATCTTTTTATATCTAGGCTTATATATATCACTAAGAACTTTTTCAGCTACTAAAACTGCTTTTTTGTGTATATCCTCTTCTTCTATATTAAAAATTTCAGCTACTCTATTTAAAGCGTTAACGCCCTTTATGGTTCCCTTAGTTTCACCTATAGATTTTAGGTTTAATGCTGTATTCTCAATAACATGAAGATAACAAGCAGCTCCTGATGATACAGCTCTTAAAAAGTTTCTCGCAACTATAGTATCTGCATTTGCTCCACATACTCCTCTTGGTGATTTAGGAGTTATTCTACAAGGTCCATTAGCGCATAGTCTACAACATACCCCTTGTTGTCCAAATCCACATTTTATCTTTTGATTTTCCACCCTGTGATGAGATGTTTCCATATCCATAGAACCTATAAATCCTTCTAGCACCTTATCTGCTGATTGACACGTTGTACAATTTCCACACATTGACATAGTAAATCCTCCTTAATAATATACCTTTTTGGTATAGTTTTATTTTTAAAATTATGGGCTTATCAAGCCCGTTAAAATTAATAATTATGTTCACTGGTTAATGTATACAAAATTAGTATACATTTAATATAAACCTTTATTATAAATTTGTCAATAATATTATGAATATTTTTAGAAATTATTTAGATACATATGTACTATATTATAAAAAATGAAATTCTAATATTGAATTTTATTAGTTACCAAATTCACCATTCACCACATAATTCTTAGCCAATCTCATATTATTTTCTTACTTACTTTCTTATACGTTACCTATTAATAAACATATGCTTATCAAATTAAAGCATTTTTAACTAAAAACAATTATACAAGAGAATTAGTTTTATAATTCTTTTTATTAAAGAATTCATCATTAATCTAATTTGCCAATTTCCATATAAATGTTAATATTTTAAATATATAATTAGATACAAAAGATAATAAATTAACATTATGATAAATTAAATTTAAAAGTTCCTGTTCTTCAGAATAATTGCAGTATACTATGAATATTAATTATACAAAAAATATAAAAAAATTTCTAATAATAAGCTTTCGAATCAATTTAGTAAACTATTAATAGAGCTTAATCAAGTATTCAAGAATCATGTAGAAAGGTAGGAATATTAATGATTTTGTACTTTCTATTATCTATAGTAATATTTGTTATAATAGTAGAGGTTATAACTGTATTATTTAAGTTAACAGGTTTATCTGAAGAAAAAGCTAGATTTCAAGTTATATCCTTACTAACAGGTGCGGGATTTACTACCAAGGAATCTGAGCTTATAACCCAGCATCCCTCCAGAAGAAGGTTAGCTCAAATTCTTATGATTACTGGTTATATTGGATTTTTAACTGGGATTTCATTTTTAGTAGATATTATAAAAAAATCTCTTTCTTTTGAAAATTTAATTGTACTTATAATATTTTTTTTACTTATTCTCATGTTTTTTAGAAATAAGTTTCTTTTATCTTACTTTGATAGTATTATAGAAAAGTTTATTTTAAAGAGACATTTTAAAACTAAGAATCCAGCTAAAATATACAAGCTAATAACCAGAGCTAAGGGATACGGAGTTTTCAATATATTAATAGACGAAAAGTCTAAATTAGTCGGCGTCGCTCTAAAAGATTCAAATTTAAAACCTCATAATATAATTATTTTAAATATAGATAAGGGTAATCAATTCATAGGATTCCCTACCAGAGATTATGTTATAGAAAAAGAAGATAACATACTTTTATATGGCAAGGTAGAAGAAATCATGAAGACCTTCAATATAGGTTCTAAATAAAAAATTATATGTAAAATATAGTCTTATTTCAATTTACTGATTTTTGTACAGTTATCTTCCCATACTCCCACTAATTAAATTTTTATAAAAATTTAGTATAATTATAATGTAAATAAAATTAGTTAGGAGAGGAATATTTTGAATAAGAAACTATTTGCAACTATCACTGCAGCACTTTTACTGATACCTTTTACTAAAACTCATGCCCAAATAACTCAACCCTTATATTATAATAGTATAGGAAGTCAAGTATCAGAACTTCAAACTGATTTAAAAACCCTAGGCTATTATAATGGAAATATAGATGGAAAATATGGTTATTTAACATATACATCAGTAAAGAATTTTCAAACTAATAAGGGACTTACTGCTGATGGTGGTTTAAATCTAACTACTTTAAATAGTTTAATTAAAGCTCTTTCTAAGGAACCAACTTTACTATACTATGGAATTACCCATGATAGAGTATCAGAGCTTCAAACCTATTTAAAAGCCTTAAACTATCTTTATGTAAATCCAACAGGTTTCTATGGAACATTAACTCAAGAGGCAGTTTCTAAATTTCAAAAAGATAATAATCTTACTGTAACTGGAACTGCAGATTCAAACTTATTTTCTAAAATTGCACAAGTTATTGATGCTAAATACATACCTACTACTTCCTATATTAATTATGTAGTTGTATCTGGTGATAACCCTTGGACTATTGCTCGAAAGTTTGGGATTACTCAAGAATCTTTGTTAAAAGCAAATAATCTTACTGATAGTTCTATGATAAACATTGAACAAATTTTAAAGATTCCTAAAATAAGTGTTCCTGTAAAGCCTACTTATGGTAAATACGGTGAAGACTTAGCTTGGTTCACTGAAGCCCAATATGTGTTCCCTATTGGAGCCACAGCTACTCTTACAGATTTCTTCAGTGGAGCAAAGTTCAATATAAAAAGAACCATAGGAGCTGGACATGCTGACTGTGAAACTCTTACAACTGAGGATACGGCTACTATGAAGCAAATATTTGGAGGAACTTGGACTTGGAATGCACGTCCAATGATTCTTGAAACTAACGGCAGAAAAATAGCTGTTTCTGTTGCAGGCATGCCTCATGCGGGACTAGATGCTTATGCTGCAGATGCTATAGTTTCCAATAGAACTGGAAACTATGGTACTGGTCCTAATATGGATTATATAAAAGGCAATGGCATGGATGGACACTTTGATGTTCACTTCCTTGGAAGTCTGCGTCATAAGGATTGGCAGGTTGACCCTATTCATCAAGCTATGATTAATATTGCAGCAAATAGATAATGTTTTTATAATAAATAGATACTTATTATTGGTATATTGTAACTCTCAATATAAATAAATTAAAAGACCTAGTACTTATAATTAAGTAATAGGTCTTTTAATAATCAAATTTATAGCGAATGTACAGTATCAAGTGCAACTTCAATCATGCTGGTGAAGGTTTTTTGTCTTTCCTCTGCGGTGGTAGCCTCACCAGTTACAATATGATCACTTACTGTAAGTATAGCAAGTGCATCAACGTTATACTTAGCAGCTAATGTATAAAGTCCAGCAGCTTCCATCTCCACAGCTAAACATCCAAACTTAGCCCATTGTTTCCAATCATCTGGGTTATCATGATAAAAGGTATCTGAACTAAAGATGTTGCCCACCTTTGGATCTAAGCCTTTTTCAACTGAAAAATCATAAGCTTTCTTTAATAATTTAAAGCTTGCTGTTGGTGCAAAATCTCTTCCATCAAATCTTATCTTATTTATATTAGAATCAGTTGAGGCTGCCATACCAATAACTATATCTCTAATCCTAACTGACTCTTGGAAAGAACCACAAGTTCCAACTCTTATAAGATTCTTAACACCATAACTTTGAATTAGTTCATTAACATATATTGATATTGATGGTATACCCATTCCTGTGCCTTGAACTGAAACTTTTTTCCCTTTATATATTCCTGTAAACCCATACATACCTCTTACTTCATTATAGCATATAACATCTTCAAGAAAGTTTTCAGCTATAAACTTAGCTCTTAGTGGATCTCCTGGCAGTAATATGCTTTCAGCTATTTGATTTTCTTTTGCATTTATATGTATACTCATTTTCACTACCTCCCAAATTTTGCAGTTATAAATTACTTTATTACAATGCTTTTTTATTTATTAAATATTTTATGTACTCATAGTATTTTTTATTTAAGTCACCTAAAACAAAATGACAAATAAAGATGGTGGAATAACTTTGTGCAAGACAAGGCACCAAGTGATTTATACCCTTACAATATTAACTTAAGTTTCACACCTAAAAACAATAGTTTACCAGTTAAAAAGTAGTGAAGAATCTTTGCATGGTCTATTTTTATTTTACTCTATAATATCGTAAATATATTGGATCTTTAGTGGTTCATTATCACTTACAGAGAAAGCATCCAAAGCTATTTTCTCTGCTTCCCTGCAGTCATCTATATTACTGTGTAGAATACAAAGTGTATCACCCATCTCAACCTTATCTCCCACCTTCTTAACCATTGTGATTCCAGCAGAGAAATCAATTGTATCTTCTTTAGTCTTTCTACCAGCCCCTAGCAACATTGCTGAGATTCCTATGGATTCTGCTTCAATTCCCGACACATAGCCATTCTTAGTAGCCTTTACCATTATGTGATTTTGTGCTTGTGGGAG
Organism: Clostridium sp. DJ247; assembly: GCF_014231265.1. Lineage (NCBI taxonomy): Bacteria > Bacillati > Bacillota > Clostridia > Eubacteriales > Clostridiaceae > Clostridium > Clostridium sp. DJ247. The sequence goes on from NZ_JABAIW010000018.1 coordinate 56,411, forward strand.
CAATTCTGGGTTATCGATTACTGAAGGATTACCTCCTTGTATTCTAACCAACTCTTTCAATTTCTCTATTGCCTTACCTGATTTAATTATCTCCTCTAAAGCTTTGTATGCTGTGTCCACATCCTTAAAGGCTCCACCTAACACTGTCATATAAGAAGCTATAGTAAGTGCCACAGCAGTTTCATCCTCTGATCCGTTACCCTTCAGCACTTCTATTGCTTCTTTGACCTCATTAGCATTTCCTACTTCATGTCCTAATGGCTGATTCATATCTGTAACCACTGCTACGGTTCTTATATTAAGTGATTTTCCTATGTCAACCATAGTCCTTGCTAAATCTCTAGCTTCTTCTACAGATTTCATAAATGCACCAGAGCCTACTTTTACATCTAATACTATGGCATCTGCTCCAGAAGCTATTTTCTTGCTCATAATTGAACTTGCTATTAATGGAATACTATCTACTGTTGATGTAACATCTCTTAATGCATATATCTTCTTATCCGCAGGAGTTAAGTTCCCAGACTGTCCTGCAATAGCCATGTTATATGTATTTACATTATTAATAAAGTCCTTGTTGCTTAGTTCTGTTTTAAAGCCCTCTATGGATTCTAATTTATCTATAGTGCCACCAGTATGACCTAACCCTCTGCCACTCATCTTAGCCACTGGAACACCCATAGAAGCTACTAATGGAATTACTATTAAACTAATTTTATCTCCTACACCACCTGAGGAATGTTTATCAACCTTTATTCCTTCAACATCTGATAGGTCAACCTTATCTCCAGAATTCACAAAGGATAGAGTCATATTTGCAATCTCCTCTTTAGTCATTCCTTTGAAATAAACAGCCATTAAGAAAGCTGACATCTGATAATCAGGTATTTGTCCTTTAACATAACCCTGTACCATTTGGTCTATTTCTTCTGCTGTTAAACTGTTACCATGTTTTTTCTTTTGGATTATATCTGTCATTCTCATAATAAACTCCTCCTTAATAGCCCAGCTTTATTCCGCATAATTATTATACAACAAATTCACAGTAATTTACATATTATTATTAAAAGCCAATGCTTATTCATATAGATAACCATGCCCGAAATTTAACTTATACTCCAGAATATTCTACCAAACTTCGGCACGTTAAAAACTTTTAATCAGTCTAAAGTTCGTGTTTATGAAAATCTAAGAAGCTTTGATAAACTCGTACCTCAAACATATCAAAGCTCCTAAGATTTTCAAAAACACTTCACTGAGACTGATAAAAAAGTTTTTAAAAGTGCCATCAGTTTTGGCAGCATATTCCTACGTATAAGTTAAATTTCCAGCGTGTTTATCTATAATAAACATTGGCTTTTAAATAAGCTAATTTTTAAACTAGTTATTGTCTTCTGCAATTATTTGGCCCATTAGTACTCCCATAACTGATGCCATCATTAAACCTCTGGTCCATCCACTAGAATCTCCTAAGCAGTGAACTCCTTCTATATTGGTTTCGAAGTTCTCATCTATATTTATCTTATTACTATAAAATTTTATTTCTGGACCGTATAATAATGTTTCTCTACCTGCAAACCCTGGTACAACAGTGTTCATTGCATTTATAAAATTTAAAATATTAGTCATGGGTCTGTAAGGTATAGCAGAGGTTATGTCTCCTGCTACAGCATCAGGCAATGTAGGTCTTACATTGGATTGATCTAACTCCTTCTGCCAGGTCCTCTTTCCATCTAAAATATCACCATATCTTTGTACTAATATCTTGCCATTTCCAAGCATGTTAACTAATTCTGCTACCTGCTTTCCGTACTCTATAGGTTGATTAAAAGGTTCCGCAAAATTATGAGAGCTTAGTATAGCTAAATTGGTATTATTAGATTTCTTCTCTTTATATGAATGTCCGTTAACTATTGCTAAGTCATTATCGTAATTCTCCTGACTCACAAAGCCTCCTGGATTCTGACAGAAAGTTCTAACCTTATCTCTAAAGGGTGCTGGATATCCTATAAGTTTTGATTCATAAAGAACCTCATTTACTTTATCCATTACTTCATTTCTAATTTCAACACGGACACCTATATCTACAGTACCAGCGCTATGGTTAATATTATGTTTCACACACATATCCTTTAGCCAGTCTGCTCCTTTTCTTCCTGTAGCAACAATTATTTTATTACTATATATAGTTTCTTCCTTGCTTTGAGTTCTGGCATCTACTATTTTTACACCTTTTACTGAGCCTTCTTCAATAACCATGTCTGTAACTACAGTATCAAATTGTATTTCTACTCCTGCCTCTAAAAGATAATTTTGTATTTTTAAATATATTTCCTGTGCTTTTTCTGTTCCTAAATGTCTTATAGGACAATCTACTAACTTAAGTCCTGCTTCTATAGCTTTTCTTCTTATTTCCTTGATTTCTTCACCATTATCTATGCCCTCTACTTTTGCATCAGCTCCAAATTCAAGGTAAATTTTATCTGTATATTCAATAAAGTCCTGAGCTTTATCGCTTCCAATTAAATTTGGTAAATCTCCACCTACTTCGTAACTTAAAGATAATTTACCATCTGAAAATGCACCAGCACCTGAAAATCCTGTTGTAATATGGCAGTATGGTTTACAAGAAACACATACTCGTGTCTTTTCCTTAGGGCAGTGCCTTCTATCTATGCTTCTTCCTCCTTCAATTATTAAAATCTTCTTATGAGATTTTTGTCTTACTAATTCTAAGGCTGTAAAAATTCCTGAAGGACCAGCTCCTACTATTACTAAATCATACCACAAACTAATCATCTCCCAATATATTATTTTTCCTCTATATTATAAAACATTACTACTTTATATAAGCATAAATTATACACAACATTATTCGGCATTTTACGAACAATATTTAATATGTTTGATATTTTCACCAATAATATATATTATTTCTTATATCTACAGTATTAATTTTTCATAGAGGAACTAAGAACGTAAAAGTATGATACATGTACAACTATAGAGTATAAAGCACTTATAGCCTACAACTATTTGCGGTAGCTCGGTAGATACATCTAGCCCCTATTACTAGATTTATATAAGTGAACATTTTCTTTAATTTTATTATTAAAGTTCTTATTTACAAGGAAAATTTTAACTTAAATTTTCATAAAATGCAATACTTTTTTATTTTGTTACATAACTTTTATAAATAAACTCTATTAATGTATAAAAATTTAAAAAAATAACTTACTTATAAACAAAAAACAACATGGGTAACATAGATATACATACTGTTTATAATAGAAAACCCTAATAACTTAAATGATTTTATATGCTTTAACTCTAAGATACTTTTTTTATTTAAACAGTGATATAATTAACCTACCAATTGGTTTTAGGAGATATAAAAATGAATTACATAATATTTGATTTAGAGTTTAATCAAGGAGAAAGTTTAAATAATCAAGATAAAAATACCAGTAAAATTAAATGTCCCTTTGAAATAATTCAAATTGGAGCTATAAAGCTTGATAAAAATTTTAATACTGTTTCAACTCTAGATGCACTAATAAAACCAGAAATATATACTAGCCTTAATTCTTTTGTAAAGGAAATTACCCGTATAACAATGGATTCTTTAAATAATGCTAGATCCTTTAAAGAGGTCTATAAAGATTTTTTAAAATTTATTACCGAAGATAGAAGCATTTTATGCGTATGGGGAATGGCAGACATGAAAGAGTTGCTTAGAAACATAAGTTATCATGAATTTAATACCCTTTCACTTCCAAGGGAATATATTAATATTCAACGTTATGCATCAAAATATTTTAACTGCCCAAAAGGAATTAATATTGGTTTACAAAAGGCAGTAGAGTTACTGAATATTCCTCTAAGAGAACGCTTTCACAACGCTGTTTCTGATGCATATTATACAGCAGAGGTTTTTAAAAAGATTCATAATGAACACATTAAGCCTAAGATATATAATTGGGATAACCAGAGTAGATCAAGTAGACATGGTAATATAAAACAAAAAATTGACATGGATGGCTTGTTAAAACAATTTGAAAAAATGTTTAATAGAGAAATGAATGAAGATGAAAAATCAATAATTAAACTGGCTTATATTATGGGGAAAACAAATCAATTTAAAGTAGAAGTTTCTACTAACCCGGATGCAAGTACACTGACATAGGCATCCGCAGTAGAAACTTAACTTATACTCCATAATATGTTAAGTTTCCACCGTGAAACCCTATGTCAGTATTAAAACTTGACTATACTTATGTTTACAGGAACAAACTAGTAAAAATAGTGTATAATATTCTTATAATAAAAAAACATATATATATTAATAATAAAATTAGGTGGTGAAAATTTATGAAACCTGTATTTATGTTTATAACTGATTGGTGCCCATACTGCAAGCAAGCCCTTTCCTGGATGGAAGAATTAAAGAGAGAGAATCCAAAATACACAGATGTTAATGTTAGAGTAGTGGATGAGGAACGTGAACCAGCTATAGCTAAAGAGCATGATTACTATTATGTGCCTACTTATTATGTTGATGGAGTTAAGGTTCATGAAGGAGTTCCATCTAAAGATATTGTTCGCCAAGTGTTTGAAAAGGCACTTAGTTAAGAAGTGTCCCTGGTTTTCAGGGGCAATCTAAATTTTTCATAATTTATCCGATGACTACCCGCTCTAATACTCCCATCTGATTCAAGTTTCACTTTATTACATAAGCTATAATATTTCCTTTGGTGAAAGCTTAAGCTTATTTATAGCAGAGAAGTATATTGATGGATGAGGTTTATGTCACCCTTCATTTATCGAAGTAATAACAATGTCAAAGCAGTGAGCTATTTCATTATATTCTAATATATCTTCTATGCTTTAACTATTCTATGTAAAACTTATCTACTAGATCCTTTAACTCTTGTGCTGAATTATTAAGGCTTGATGCCATTAGGCTAAAATTAGAAACTACATCTGTTTGTAAATTTATCCCTTCAGTAATGTTCTTAATAGCAATTGCTATATCACCATTATTGTTATTAATAGATTCCATTGCAACCATAAGTTCTTCAGCTGAAGCACTCTGCTCCTGTGAGTTTGCAGCGATACTTTGTATTTTATTATTTATATTACTTACTCCTTGAATAATTTTTTGTAACTGGTTAAACATACTTTCTACCATATCACTACCTTTTTTTATGTTAATTCCCACTTCTGAAGTAGAATTGATAGTATCTTCAATCATTTCATCAATGCTTTTTATTAAGCTCTCAATCATTTTAGCTGATTGACTATTATTTTCAGCCAGCTTTCTAATTTCATCAGCTACAACACTAAAGCCTCTGCCATGTTCTCCCGCTCTAGCAGCCTCTATTGATGCATTTAATGCTAATAGATTAGTCTGATCCGTTATAAATTGAATAGTATCAATTATTTTTCCTATTTCTTTAGCTTTACTGCCTAACTTTTCATTTATAACCATAGTGTTTGATGAAACATCTTGAATTTTCTCCATCTCAAGCTTTGTATCTAAAGCAAATTTTCCACTTTCAGAAGCAATATTATTAATTTCGTCTGCCATATTACATATTTCTTGAATATCAGCAGCTGTAGTTTGCGATGCTTGTGCAATATTCTCTACATTTACAGTTACCTGTTTAACTGAATTACTGATATCTTCACCATCACTTTCTAGTTTAGTCATATTATTATTGATATTCCTAATACCTTCAGCTGTTTGAATACTACCAATACTTAAAGTTTCAGAACTACTGGAAACAACAGCTGAATTTATTTTTATATTTTTAACCATATTCGCTAGGTTGTCCATAAACTTATTAAAGGATTTTGACATATTTCCAATTTCATCTTTAGATTTTATAGCTATTCTTTTTGTCAAGTCTCCGTCCCCTATTTCTAAATCCCTCAGTATATTAAGCATGTTATTAACTGGCGCCGTAATACTGTTTCCAAGTAATACAACAATTATAATGACTAAAATAAATGAAACTATACCTAGTGTAATAGATATTTTTATATTGGTATTCATTGTATCATGTATATTCTGTAAATCATTATTCATAGCTTTCTTACTATTAGCATTTAATTCATCAATTTTAATGGATAGTTTATTTGCCATTGGATCAAATTGTTCCATTAATACATTTCCTCTTTCAAAGCCTTCATTTATATACACATTAGTCATATTCACACCTAGTTCATAATACTTGTCAAAATCACTATCTATTTTATCAATTTTATCTTTCATATTTGGATTTACAGCCTTAAGTTTATTCAATGAATTTTTGAACAGCTTTTTGTATGCTTCAGCCTGCTTTATACTATCTTTATTTTTAGTTGCAGCTGCATCTGATAAAAACTGTTGTACTTGAATAACTGCTATATTGATTTCGTTTGCATATTCCTGCTGTTTATATGTGAAGTCTTCTACATGTGTAATACCCCTATTGCTTTGTCCAATAGCGTTAATATTAATGATATTATTAGTTAAGAAAATTAATAAAACAATTCCAAATGCTATGGCTAGTTTAGATTTTAGTTTTAAATTCATGTGATACTCCTCGTATATTATTCTTAGTATAATACTAATATTATATTATTGATTGTATTTATTTTCTACTATTTTCTATAAAATGTACCTATTGTATTAATTTTTGAAATAATTACTGTATATTACTATTAGTTTTTCTGTAATTAAATAAGACTCTGTTTTATTTACTATTAAAATAAAAAACATCTACTTTAGTAACAGATTCACGAAAAGGTTTCAATCTAGCTCCAAAAGATCCTCCTGGAAACCTTATAAGTTTCAAATTATAATTATTCCCTATGATTGGCTTAAGTACCGCATCGCATCTATTCAAATCTTGTACAAAATTTTCAGGACCCTCTTTGTAATTTAATTGATGACTACAAGTATGATTTCCTACTACATTTCCCTCTGCAATTTCTCTTTTCACAAGACCTTTACTTGCTTCAGCATTTTTTCCAATAACAAAAAAGTTGCTTTTATATTATTCTGTTTTAATATATCTAATATTTTAGGGGTATTATTAGAAGATGGACCATCATCAAAGGTTAAATAAGCTACCTTTTTTCCCTCACTTCTCTTGTTGTTCCACGGCTTATATTCTCCAGGAGATTCATCAGTATTTAAAGTGCTTGCTGTGTTTGTATCCATTTTTCTTTCCCTAGGATTCATTGCATCCTCTTCAGTATTTTTAGCTGTATTTGCAGCACTAACAATTGTGTTTCTTTTAGCTGCTATTCTGTTGCCTATGAAAAAACCAAAGGAAAACATGAATAACAAACAAATTACTATAAGTACTTGGTTTATTCTTCTCCTAGTTTTATTTTTCCTTATTGGTCTGTGATGTGTTTCCACCAAAATCATCTCCTACAATAATTTTGCCGGTGTAAATATAAACAGAGTTCTAGGCTTAAGATCCCTGAAGCCTGGAACTCGTTATAACTTTTACAAACACTATTGAGGTACAACCATTACTAAGGACTGAGCATTCTTAACAACCTTGCTTGTTACAGAACCAACCATTCTAGCTAAACCTTTTTTATTAGACTTTGTCATAATTATTATGTCATAGTTACCTGCTTTAGCCTTTCTTAATATTTCATCTCCAGCATTCCCAAGAGCAGTAAATTTTTCAACCTTATAACCTTCTAGTTCCTTTATTGCTTTATCTAAAATTAATTCACTTTCTTCTTGTACATTTCCAAATTCGTTCATAACTACCATGTCATTAGTTATAACTATCTCTATTATATTCATTACTGTGATTTCAGTGTTATCCTTGTTAAACATTTTCTTTAACCAATTAATAGAGTGCATACTTCTTTCTGTTCCATCCAATGGTATTAAGATTTTTACATTCTCCATACATAACACATCCTTCCATATTATATTATTAGTATATTATTCTACATAGGAGAATGTTTTTCCCTTCTTATCCTTACTATAATCATATTAATTTTTTACTAAATAAAGTATCCATATTTTTATTTTTCAAATTCTTTTAAAACCTTTATCGCATTTATAGCTGTAGGAAAGCCTAAATATGGTACTGTATGGATAATTATATCTTCAATTTCTTTATAAGTTAATCCTACATTTAATCCTGCTCCTATGTATACTTATGCAAGTTTACTCTAAGTCCATAGTTTTATATATATTTAAAAAGCACTCAACCCAAAGATTAAATGCTTTTTATTAAGAATTAAGTTATATTCATAAATTTATCTATTAGATGTACTAAATCACCTATTTCAGGCTTACTTAGCTGAGCATCTGCCCCTACAGATTCACCCTTATGTCTTAGATCATCCGTGATTAGTGAAGAAAACACTATAACAGGAAGTTTTTTTAGAATAGGATTTTCTTTGATCTTTCTTGTTAGAGTAAGTCCGTCCATTTGAGGCATTTCAATATCAGTAATAACTAATTGAACATCTTCAATAAAATTTTCTCCCTTTTCTTCTAAAACACTATGTAAATAATCTAAAAGCTGTTTTCCATCATCAAATATTTTTAACTTTTCAAAACCAGCCTTAAACAGTGTGTCCTTTAATAGTTTTCTTATTAAAGCAGAATCATCTGCTAAAGCAAGCTTAATATTTGATCTTTCTTTATACTCTACTTCTACAATTCTATCTTCACTAATACCTGTGCTAGGAGAAATATCTGTGACTATTTTTTCAAAATCTAACATTAATATTATCTTATTATTCAAAAGAATATTTCCAGTAACTAATGAGTTTGTTGATATATCATCAGGTTTAGAAATCTGCTCCCATTTAATGCGTCGTACAGCTATAATATTATCAATATTAAAAGCTACTTTTACCTTATTAAATTCACATATAATGACTTTATTCCAACTATCAATTCTATCTTGTCTTTCTAAAATATATTTTAAATCAATCAATGGCACTATTTCGTCTCTGCATAATATTAGCCCACCTATAGCAGGATGTGCTTCTGGTATTTTGGTTAACCTTCCGTTATTTACATCTAAAACTTCCTTAACCTTCACAACATTAATTGCATAATGCCTATTACTTATAACAAATTCTAATATTTCAACCTCACCGGTTCCAGACTCTAATAATATATTACTGCTCATAACCTTATGCCACCTTTCTAAATTTAGCATTATTTATTACCATTGAATTTTAACTCTTTCATATAATTTATTATCTTAAAAACATAACTGATATTACTATATTTAATAACATATTATATATTTCGTATAAAAATAATTATAATTTAGTTATTTGTTTTTTTATACCAATTTTGAATAACCGATGTACTTTCTTCACTAGGATAATAATGTTTATCTGAACTGTGTTCACCTATGGCAAATATAGAAAAGCCTAAAAACCATGATTCTTTTTCAAATACCCTTCTATAAGCCTCAAAACAATTAGCCTGTTCAACATCATTCATTACATCAGTTTCATATGGATTCCATGGATGAACAGAGGCTTGTTTTGTTTTAGGGAATCCCAATTCTCCAAAGAAGATAGGCTTCTTCCATTTATCATGAAAATTTTTTATTTCTTGCTTTATATTCTGTTTTCTACTATAAATTTGTGTACTTTGTATAGAACTTACTAAATTTTCTACAGTATTTGTCTCATTATTGGTAAGTTCAAAATAAGCTGCAATAGAAATAAAGTCTAGCTTTGAAAAAAGTTTGTTATTTAGTTTATTTTCATATTTCTTAACTGTTTCTGGCTTCCATTCAGCTGTGTACCACCAACCAGTTCTATAAGTTACTAATCCCTTATAATATTTCCTAACATAATCTATAGTATCACACCAATATTCTTCTGCATATTCCATATTAACAAAGCTTGACCCTATATTAAGAACATCTACATGATATGGAATTGCAATATCATCAATTAGCACCTTTAATACATTAGTTTTCCAGTTCCAAAAGAAAGTATTTATATTATCAGGTTTCCATGCAGTTTCGTATTTGCTGCCATTATCTATCCATGGATAAGGTTCTAGTATTATGTTTATTTTTTTCCCTTTTAGCTTTTTAATTAATTGTATTGCTTTATACTCACTACCCTTATCAACTATCATATTACTTGAGGATAAGTTATCTATGTTTATAACCACCGGAATATTTAATGTATTCAATTGAAACTTACTTACATCGCTTAAAACCTCATCTATAACATAATCTGTAGATAGATTACCTGATTTAATCTTTGTTTCAAATTTTTCATTTAAGGTTTTTCCTTCGATTTTATTTATAGTTTTATTAATATATCCCCTAGAGTCAGGATTAGTTTCAAGAACATATATTCCTGAAATAATAATTATTATTAGTACTAAAAATATTATTAATTTTTTCTTCTTCATCTTTACTCCTGTTTATAAATCTAAAAATTGTATTTATTTAAATTATAATTTCATATTCTTCATCACACAAGGCATTTATTGCGTTACGAATATCTTTATCTTTAACAAGAATGTAGTCTGTATCATATGTAGATACTGCAAATATACTTATGTTCTTTTGTGCTAGCGTTGTGCTGATTGATGCAATAATGCCAATTAATGAAAAGTCTAATGGACCCTGTACCTTTAAAATTCTCCAGCCTTTCTCACACTTTATACCCTCTGGAATACTATCTTGAGAACATACAATTGATAGCTCGTCTAAGGTTTTTGTTATGGAAAAAAACTCGCTATTATTTGCCCATTGTGGAATCGGATCATTATGATTTAATCTACAAACGCCAATATTTTCTTTTAATAGTTTCATTGTTAATCCTTTTTTTGTCATTCTTTGCTTCACCCTCATACATATTAATTTATTATTTAAATTTAAAAATAATAGAATCCAATTGTTCCATAGAATTAATAACATAATCTGCAAATTCTTTATATTCCTTATGATTAGCTTTTGAATATAATATGGTCGCCATACCTACAGTTTTAGCTGGCTTAATGTCTTTAATATAGTCGTTACCTACCATAATAACCTCATTAGGCTTCACATTTAATCTTTTTAATATTTCTTGGAAAAATTTTATGCTAGGTTTTTCTACCCCAAGCTCCTTTGATGTGAAAAAAGCTGTAAAGTACCCATCCAATTCTACTCGTTTTAATGCAAGCTGCATAAGTTCTCCATCAGAATCTCCTGCATTTGAAGCTACACAACATATGTAGTTTTTATAAACTTTATGTAGAGATTCTTTAACTCCTGAAATGGCCTCAACATATGGCCATTGAACCATGGGGCCCTTATACTGTGTAAAGTCCTTCATTAACGTATCTCCCCAATCAAAAATAATAGCTCTTTTTACTGTGCTCATAAAGATACCTCCAAAACAAATCTTTTGCCCATAAATCTATTTTTAATTCATTAAAGATAACTTGTACCCCTAAAACATACGAAGCAGGTTTATCGTTGCTTCTACTCTAAGCTAATTATTAATTTTATACTAATGTAATATAAGATTACAGGGACTCACAAAGATTTAAACTTAATCTTAAACTTATGTATACTTCAGTTTCAAATTCTTTTTCTACAGCCTAAAAGTTACTTTTGAGTTGACTCAATTACCTTTATGATATTAAAAAGTGCGTTATTTACCGGAGTATCTACTCCATATTTCTTCCCTAACTCACAAACGGTTCCTGCAAATATATCAACTTCAGTTTTTCTGCCGCACTCAATATCTTCAAGCATGGAAGTTCTACTATTAGGGTTCATAGTATTTAACACTTTATACCACTGTTCAATATCCTTACCATTTAAGTCAACTCCAACTTTTTCAGATAACCTTACTACCTCCCACATAGCGGATTCCATAAGATTTTTTGCCTCGTCTCTACTCTGAAAAACACCATATCGTCCTCTAAGTACCGCAGAACACTGATTTATACCTACATTAATCATAAATTTCCACCATAAAGAACGTATCATATTTTCAGGAATGTTATAAGGAATATTAGCTCTATCAAAAAGTTCCTTAACAGCTTTTACTTTTTCGGAATATTCTATATTTACTTTTTCTCCAAAGGTTATGTTCCCATAACTAGAAAAACGAATATTATTTCCATTACGATTTGCATCAATAGCAATACATAAAGCATATAGAATCTTGTTCATTCCAAACTCTTTACCTATACTCTCTTCACTTGTAATACCATTCAAAAGAGACATAATTATAGTATTAGGTCCCACATGTTTTTTCATATCTTTAATAGCTTCAGATAACTGATTTGATTTTACAGCCACAATGATTAAATCTGCTGGTTCACATTTTTCTTCTGGATGGGCATATGTAAAATCATATTGCTTCCCATTGATTAAAAATCCTTTTTCTTTATATCGCTTTGCTCTTTCTCCACCAGCTATAACTTTTATACTTTTAGAATCCATATCATATAACTTACTGGCGTAGGCACATCCTATAGCTCCTAATCCTACAATTGAGATATTTTTTATATTTTTCATAATCTAGCCTCCCATGTATATGTTTATAAAAATGCATTTTACCTATAACTAAATTATTCATTGGAGATTTACCACCATATAGCAGCATTACGGTAAAATATGTATTTTACCTAAGGCATTTTAGATTTTTCTATGGCATTTTATGCTTTTCCTCCCAATAAAATATATTGATTTTTATATTCTTAATTGTAATACAATTTTTATATTTAATAAATACCATATATGTGAATTTGGTATATATTTACACAACCAACTATATCCCAACCTTTGTCTACTTTTTACTTACATATTTTATTTGATTTTCAGTAAAATCTTCCATATAATAGTTTACATCACATGATTTTTTTAATTGAAACAGTATAGAACATGGCGGTTAATATAGATAACCATGCTCTAAATTTAACTTATAGGAGTGATTTTTAATGTATAAAGTATATACTTATTCTGTAAACACAAAAAAATCAGATGAATTCATAAATATCACCAGCCTGTTAAAGAAATCCATAGATGATAGTACAATTAAAGATGGCACTGCCATAATCTTCTGTCCTCATACCACTGCCGGCATAACTATTAATGAAAATGCTGACCCTGATGTAGTTAGGGATATACTAGTCACCTTACATAAGGTATTTCCTGAGAAAGGAGACTATCACCATATAGAGGGAAACTCTCATGCTCATATAAAGGCCTCTCTTATGGGATCAAGTGCCACAGTAATAGTTCAAAACTCAACTCCTCTACTTGGTACCTGGCAAGGAATTTATTTCTGTGAGTTTGATGGTCCTCGTAATAGAAAAGTTTATATAAAGATAGTTGAAGATTAAGAAAATAAAAGTATCTATTTATAAAGCTTAAAAGGTCTCGGTAAGTACGTTTATTGAGATCTTTACTTTTTCCAATAACTTGAACCTTATAGTATGCTTTTATATACTATCATACCTGAAAGTGTGTACTTGCTAAAACCTAATTATAGAAATATTATAAATATAGTACTTTTTACTTATGAATATATTTGTTGCTAAGAAACACTCAATATTTTTATGCTGTTTGATTATACTATAAGTATAATTTGCAATAAATTCACCTACTAATACTAAAATAGCTTTAAAATAGGAGGTTCAATTATATGAACGAAACACTTAATACCTTATTAAACAGAAGAAGTATAAGAGCTTATAAGCAGGATCAGATAAAAGATGAAGATTTACAGACAATACTCAAAGCTGGATTATTTGCTCCTAGTGCTATGAATCAACAATCTTGGCACTTTACAGTAATTCAAAATGAAGAAACCCTACATAAAATAAACGAAGTATCTAGAACTATTCTTCAAAAGTCAGGTAATAAGAACCTTGAAGAAAGAGCAAAATCTGAAAAGTTTAGTCTATTTTATAATGCACCTACATTAATTATAGTTTCTGGCTCTGAAAAAGCTATTGCACCTCAAATAGACTGTGCAGTAGCATTGGAAAATATGTTTTTAGCAGCAACCTCTCTAGATATAGGTTCCTGCTGGATTCATGGAGTAACTTCCTTCTCAAATACAGAAGAAGGAAAGGCTTTACTGAAAGAACTAGGCATACCTGAAGACTATAATGTAATAGGATCAGGTGCATTTGGTTACAAAGCAACTGAGGCACCTAATGCTGCACCAAGAAAAGAGAATACCGTAACTATAATTAAGTAGTTGTATAAGATATTATAAATTAAAGAGAGGAAAGTAATTCATCCTCTCTTTTCCTATAAAGTGAAACTTGAATCAGGTGGGGGTTAAATGCCATTTAGTCATTTAACCCCACCTGATTCTTAGTTGAACTAATCCAGAGATGTAGCCCGCTCTTTACTCCCAGTTAAGCAGAGAGCCAAAATCTGTGATTTTGTGGGAATCGGTTAAGCAGACATACAAAATCTGTGATTTTGAAATGTAACTTTACAATAATTTAAAGTGTTTAAATGTTCCTTTTTATGTTAATACTATAATTGAGGTGAAAATATGAGATACTATATAAAATTAGATTCATTTATTGCCGGATTATTTGCTTTTTTAACTGGGATAGCTTTAGGAATGTTGTATTAAATTAAAAGTAGGGCATCTTCAGATACCCTATTTTAATCACTTATGCAAAATTATATTAACTTATTTGATTTGGTTTTGAGTTGTACTATAATAAATCTAAAGCTGCTTTCTTCAAGGACTCTAACTTATTTTCATAGTTAACAAAAGTAATCTCATAAGTTTCTTTAACAGTTTTAAAATAGTTTATAAACTCCTGCTGCTTTTTTGAGCTTATGCTTAAGTTAACAGCAAGATTATCTAAGAAATCTATTTCCTTTTGATCATATTCTCCATCTATTAAAGCTAGTCCAAGCAATTCAAAATATATTATATTCTTAACCCTGTCTGTGGAAGTTTTTAATTCTTTCAATGCCAATTCAACAGTTAATTTTTCTATGGTTTTACCATCTAATGAAAGTTCTTCAATATATTCTTTTACTAAATCTTTTTCATTTTCTGCAAATACTTCATCTATGTTAGCTAGAGCCTCAACTAAGTTGACAAAAGCGATACTTTCTCTTTTACTAAGTTCATTTAAAAACATATGCCTTCCCCCTATAAATTAGTGCCATAGATATAGTTATATCTACTAGTTTTGTTTATATTTTTTCAACTCTTCATCTAAATCTACTGCTTTTAATTTTTCAAATTCTTTATCTAGTGAATCATTCTCCCTTAAGTCACTTAATCCTTCTGCAAAGGCTTCTTTCTTTTGAATTTTTCTTTCTATGTCATCTAAATTGATTTTATTATTTGAAGTATTTACATTAGCTAAAATTTCGTTAACTTTCTTACTTGCTTCTGCATTATTATATCTTGCAGCAGCTTCATCTCTGTAAGTTCTAGTTTTTTCAGTTTCTTCTTCTAATTCTCTTAACTTTTGTTTAATAGCTTCAGCTTTTTTTGCAGCTTCTTCATGGCTCACCTTTAAAGAATCATAATTCTTATCAGCCTCAATTTTTTTAGCTAGAGCCTTTTTAGCCAGCTCTTCATTACCTTTACTCAAAGCTAGTTTTACTTTTTCATCAAATTCTTCGGATTCCTTTTTAGCATTATTCATTTTCTTTTCAATTTCATGAACATTCCCTAAAATTTGTGCAGATGACAACTTTGCTTGATTTAAGCTTTCTTCCATGTCTCTTACCTTTTGATTTAAAAGTTCTATTGGATTCTCCATTTCGTCTAAAGCATCGTTAACCTTTGCTCTAAAAACATTTGATATTCTTTTTATTATTCCCATGACGATATCCTCCTTAATTGCTTTCCTTAAATTATTTTATAAAAACCATAAACTTATTATATAGTTATTTATACCTTATATCAATTTATAACATACCTTATTTAAGCTATTCTAAGGTTATCTTCTTAAAATATTTAACTCAATCTTCTAATATCTAACTATATCTCTAATTATTATGATATATAAATTCTCTTTCATTATTATTAAAAATGTTTTTTGTAAAATTCATATTATTATAAACAAATTTTCACAAAATATTGACTGTTATTTTGGGTAATACTATATTTGAGGTGATTCCTAATGTTAAAAAAAATAGCAGTTATTCTAATTATCATATTCCTATACCCAATGAAAGTTTCAGCCTTCGAAAGTACAACCATTGAAATATTTGATATAAACAAAGGTTATGTAATAAAGAAAGTTGACTCAACTCCTGTAATACAAAGCCAAGTTAATAATTGTCTTAAAGGGATAACAGGCATATACTCTAAATTCAATCCTATTCCAGATAAAGGTTATATGATTAAAATTCCTTTCGATACACCTATAGCTTTACAGAACCAATGGGTAAGTACTTTTATAGATGAAGTCATAATAATATTTCCTGAACAAGAGGAACGCTATATAATGGTATTCGATAACAGAGATAGAACATTGTTTTTCGGCTTTGAAGGTGATGTAGATGGATTATTAAAGAATTTGAATTTTTATCCAAAGAAAAATTAATACTATTATACTTACTAATACTTTAGAATCGACTATAAGAAACTTCTCCAGAGTCGTAAAACAACCCCCATCTAAATGAAATTTACTTTATATAAAAAATATTTATAAATAGTACTGATATTTACTCATATTTTTTTATTTTAACCTGCCATAATTTAATACTTAGTATATCAATAGTTACCTAAACACAAAAAAGTACTCTATTGATATTGATTTTACTTAGAATTATGATATTTATAATAAGGTTTAATTTATGGAGGTAGAAGTGATTAAAAATTTAATTTCTAAAAATAGATCCTATAGAAGATTTTATCAAAATGAAAAAATAGAATTAGAAACTTTAAAAGAATTAGTAGATCTTGCTAGATTGTCTGCTTCTGGAGCAAACCTACAACCATTAAAATATATACTCTCCAATGAAGAAGATAAAAATGAAAGTATTTTTAAAACTTTAGGATGGGCAGGTTACTTGAAGAATTGGCAGGGACCTGAAGAAGGCGAAAAGCCAAGTGCCTATATTATAGTACTTAATGATTTATCCATCAGTAAAAACCCATCATTAGATCCAGGTATAGCCGCACAGAGCATCCTACTAGGAGCTGTAGAAAAAGGGCTTGGAGGATGCATGCTTGGAAACATAAACAAAAAAGATTTATCCTCAAAACTTAATTTAGAAGAAAATTATGAAATTGTATTGGTAATAGCACTAGGAAAACCTAAGGAAGAAGTAATTATTGAAGCTATAAGTTCAGCTAACACTGTTAAGTATTGGAGAGATGAAAATCAAGCTCATCATGTACCTAAGAGATCATTAGATGATATAATCTTATAAAGTGTATATACTTTTATACACACTACTTATATCTATACTCAAAGTCAGTTCTGTGAAGTAATCCCCCTTAAGTAGGTACAGTAAAAAATTATTGTATCTACCTAACGGGGTGAAATCATATAATACACTTCTTTCCCAAGCAAAAACTTCTTAAAACCTCCGCATGATGAACCTTCAAGGCTTCCGCTCACAAAGACTCCAGTTTCTAACTCACTACACGGAAACAAGTTTTGGCATAACCGCAAGTTAACTGTTTCTTTTGCCGTATTAATAACAGGAAGTTTAATCATATCTTCCTTTAGTGTAGCTATAGCAACTATCTTTGTATTTGTTATGACAATGCTAATTATTTTTTGATGTTTATTCCTGGTATCCTTGGACTTCTGTTTATGTCTTATTTAATGTTTTTACTACTAAAAAATAGACTTCCACGTACACTTCCAAAGGCAGAAACAGAAAATGAAGCATTTCTAGAATTAGTACCTTCTAAAAGTATACTTTAGGTTAACTTCTCTAGCACACCTTTATTAAAGAAAAAACAAATACTAGAATCAAAAGTAATTTATAATAAATAAAGACTACCTAATTGGCAGCCTTATAATCGATCCCATATTTCATACTAGGAAACGCTTTACCCATAAGCTGTATATACTTTAATTGATAAGTTCATATTATGACTGACAAAGCAACTCTATGAATCCATTAATTACTTTTATCTAATAGCTCACTAATCATGTTTCTTTTTGCTTGATCTTTTACCATCTTTCTTGTCACCTTTTTTACCGTCTTTTTTATCACCCTTATTTTCATCTTTATTTTCATCTTTATTTTCATCTTTTTTATTTTCTTCACTTATTAGTATAGTTTGTAGTACCTCTACAAATCCAGCTTTTGTCATAACGCAAGCAATATGAGGAATTTCTATAATTATTATATTTCCATCAACACTACCTACAAGTACGTTTTCCATTATAGCTTCTATTAATAAATCGTCTATTTTTTCTCCTGATTTGAAAAAAATAACTACATGATTTTTAATTAACTTTGATAATAATTCTTTCATTTGTATCTCTCCTTTTATCAATTGTTACTAATATAATATGGAAGATTATTTATGTTGTTACTGCAGATTTATATATTTTGTATACTCCTTTATATAGAATTACAGCAAAAAGTCATAGAGCTAAGCATTTTTTTGCTTAGCTCTATGACTTATAAAACTTTAACTATCAACAATGTTATAGTACATATGTGAATACTTATTTTTTATTTCATTAGCAAAGTTAGGCTTTTGTTTTGCTACTATTTGAGAGCTTCCTCAGGTGTTCCTGCTTCAACAATTACTCCTTCTTTTAAAATTACCACCTTATCTGCTATACTCTTTACATCTTCTTTATCGTGAGTTACAAAAATAGCTGTTATTCCTGTTTGATTCAGTATTGCTTTTAATTCTTCTCTAATTTTGCTCTTTAAATGTGCATCCAGATTACTGAAAGGCTCATCCAGAAGTAAAACTGAAGGTTTTGGAGCCAAGGCTCTTGCCATAGCTACCCTTTGCTGCTGCCCCCCACTTAGCTCATGGGGATACCGCTTACTAAGATCCTGCAAGTTAACAAGTGCAAGCATTTCTTCAATTCTACTCTCTTTTTCTTTCTTACTAAAGTTCTTAAGCCCAAATTTTATATTTTCATCTACTGTCATATGAGGAAAAAGAGCATAGTCTTGAAATACCATACCTACTCCTCGCTTTTCAGGCAGAATAAAAGTATTACTGTCAAACACAATTCTATTATTTATAGTAATACTTCCACTTAAAGGGGTCTCAAGTCCTGCTATTAATCTTAGCACTGTACTCTTCCCCCCTCCGCTCTCACCCAAGATAGAAAGTATTTCACCTTTATGCATACTAAAACTAACATTTTTTAGAGTCTGTGTTTTTGAATTTCTATACGTAAAAGTTAAATCATTTATTTGTATAAACATTATCTATTCTCCTTATCCCCTATTCTATACAGTAAATAAACTGAAGCGATACTAACTAATATTATAATAAGTGCCGCAATGGATGCTTCATGTATCATTTCATCGCTGGCATATTCATATGTCTTTGTAGCTAGTGTATTAAAATTAAAAGGTCGTAGAATTAATGTCAGCGGCAGCTCCTTTACTATATCAACAAATACTAATGCAAAAGCACTAATTAGTGCTGGTTTCATCATAGGTAAGTCTACTTTAAAAAATGTTTTAGTAACACTATACCCCAATGTCCTTGAAGCTTCAAAAAATTTCATTCCTATTTTATCAAATCCCGATTCAACAGATTGATAACCTACAGCCAAAAATCTTATAGTATAAGCAAAGACTAACATCAATATACTTGTGCTTAAAATTAGAGTCTTTGAGTTAGGGTCAATAGCCTTATAAAGCCATACCATTTTACGATCCACACTTATAAAAAATAGTATTACTCCAATTGCAATAACTGCACCAGGTATAGAGTATCCCAGAATAGATGCCTTAGAAAAAGCCTTACTAATCCAATTACTATTCATTCTACAAAAATTCGCAATAACTACAGACATACTTATCACAAGTAATGATGCTATCACCGCAAGCCATACAGAATTAAACATTAAGCCTACAAACTTAATATTAAGTATTTTTTTATAAGATAAAAGACTCCAATGACTTAGTTGCATCAATGGCAGAATAAAGCCAGCACTCAGAATAGTGAAACAGTATAGAAATGCTCCCGCAGCTTTTATACCTTTTAATTTTATTCGAAGGATTGACCTAACCTTAGCTGTAGTATAGCTATATTTCTTTCTTCCTCTCAACCACTTCTCAAGAATTAACACAATAAAAACTATAAACATCAGCATAGAAGCTAGCTTTACTGCTGTACTTGTATCACCCATAGAAAACCATGTCTTAAATATGGCAGTACTGAAGGTTTGAACTCCAAAGTAAGATACCACACCATAATCATTAAGTACCTCAAGCAACACCAGTGACGTTCCACCAACAATAGCTCCACGTGATACAGGCAAGATTACATGTATAAAAATATCCCCTGAGCCTCTTCCAAGAAGCCTTGCATTTTCAATAAGTGCAGCAGATTGTTTTTCAAGAAATGACCTAGTTATCATATATACATATGGAAATAGAAAAATCGTAAATATGAACACTACACCTTTTATAGACATTATATCAAAATATTCAGGATTCACATTCATTTTCATAACATTTCTAAAGAATTTCTGTACTACACCAGTATAATTAAATATGCCATTATATGTATATGCAGCTATATATGGAGGTATTGTGAGCGGTAGAATAAGTGCCCACTTAAAAAATTTCCTAAATGGAAATTCATATGCAGCAATTAACCAAGCTAGTGTAGTTCCAATTATCATGGTAAAAAAACCAGTGATACTTACTATCTTTATAGTATTTATAATATAATCCTTCAAAAGAAAAGTCTTAATATGATACCAGTTCTCATTAGGTTTATCCAATAGATGAAATAATATATACATGCACGGTAAAATTACCAATAGCACAAATATAAGACTTAAGGCTCCCCATAAGTTGACCTTATGCTTTAAGCTTTCAAACCCCTTCAATTGCTCTCACATCCATTTCTCTAAATAGTATTTAATATTGTTATACTTAATTCTAAAAAGGCAGTCCATCAAGACTGCCTTTAGAGTTATTTCCAACCTACTTCGTTCATTATTTCTACTGCCTTCTTATTGTACTCTCCAAGCTTGGTTAAGTTTATATTTTGAGTTTTAAATTCTCCCCATGATTTTAGAAGTTCTGCAGGTTGAACATCTTTGTTTACAGGATACTCAAAGTTAGCTTCTGCAAATAACTTTTGAGCTTCTGTGCCTGATAGGAATTCTATTAATTTAACTGCATTTTCCTTATTCTTAGCGCTCTTTGTAATTCCAGCACCACTTACATTAATGTGAGTTCCGTTAGTTGATTGATTTGGGAAGAAAACTCCAACATTCTTTGCTACCTTTACTTCCTCAGCATCAGAGGAGTTAAGCATCTTTCCTACATAATATGTATTCATTATAGCAACATCACCTACACCTGATACGATGGCCTTGGCTTGATCTCTATCATTTCCTTTTGGCTCTCTCGCTAGATTAGCTACGATACCCTTAGCCCATTCTTTAGCTTTTTCTTCACCATTTATTGCTATAAAAGAAGCAAGTAGTGATTGATTATAAACACTGCTTGAAGATCTAACTACAACTTTACCCTTCCAATTTTGATTTGTTAAATCTTCATATGTTGATAACTGCTCAGGCTTTACTCTGTCTTTAGCATAAACAAGAACTCTTGCTCTCATAGTTAAACCTATCCATTCACCATCCTTGTCCCTTAAATTTTCTGGAACATTTTTAGCTATAGTATCTGATAATGATGACTGCAGAAGTCCCTGATCCTTAGCTTTATGTAATCTTCCCACGTCTGATGTAACAAACATATCCGCCTCAGTATCCTTACCTTCCCTTGCAAGTCTCTCAAGTAATTCGTCTGCAGTTCCTTCAACTACATTAACCTTAATACCGGTCTTCTTTGTAAAGTCTGCAAAAAGCTTCTTGTCAGTATCATAATTTCTCTCAGAGTATACATTGACCACTTGATCCTTTTTAGTGTCCTCTTTAGGAGTATCGGTAGAAGCAGGCTTACCTGCACATCCTGCTAAAATTGATGCTGTTAAAAGTGCTGTTGATAATAATGTTATTAAAGATTTTCTTTTCATTTTGTTCATCATCCTTCCATTGATATTATTTATCATGAGTTATTGATATTGTTTATCATGAGTTATTGATTTTCATTATCAATAAGATAGTACACTATATTTATACCAAAGTCAACAAATAAGATCAAAATTTTCTTTTAAAGTATTTAAGTTTCATAAAAAGGTATTTCTACACAATAATAAAACTATTATATTAAAAGTCTCAACTTATTAAAAAGTCGTAGTTTACTAAGCAAATTTTTCTGCTCAGCTCTACGACTTATAAAACTTTTACTCTCAACAAATCCTGCAATATTTTATACACAAAATATAAACATTACATTTTCAGGCCCTAACGAGCCTTTATTATTTATATTGCTATTTTACTCTTCTTGCTGTTAGATAATCACTTCTACTCATTGGAGATATCTTAATTACGTCACCTGTACGAGGTGCATGTATGTAAGCACCATCACCTATATAAATACCCATATGGTGAGGATTAC